>JARGFU010000006.1 GCA_029210625.1 Deltaproteobacteria bacterium
GGAGACCGGGGAGACCGGGGAGACCGGGGAGACTGGCGAGACCGGCGAGACCGGGGTCGACCTCGAGCTCTACGCTCGCGAGCTCGCCCGGGCGCAGAAGAAGTACGAGTCCGGCCGCTTCCGCGGCGCCATCTCCGACTTCAAGCGGGCGATCATCGCCAACCCCGAGGGGGTGGTGGCGCACATCGGCATCGCGCAGGCCTACTACGACGCCAGCAACCTCGCCCTGGCGGTGCAGCACGGCAAGACCGCCGTGGAGCTCGACCCGAAGCAGGCGCGCGCCTGGCTCCTCCTCGGCACCGTCTACCAGGAGCAGGGGAAGAAGAAGCCGGCCGCCGAGGCCTACCAGCGCTACCTCGATCTCAAGCCAGACGGAGAGTTCGCGGCGGACGTGCGTGCCGTGCTGCGGATGCTGCAGTAGTGAGCGAGCACCTCCTCGCCCTCGAGACCTCCTGCGACGAGACGGCGGTCGCCATCGTCAGTGATGGCGGACAGGTCGTCGCCAGCCGGGTGCACACGCAGATCGATCTGCACGCGCTCTACGGGGGCGTCGTCCCCGAGCTCGCCTCGCGGGACCACCTGGCCCGGATCCTGCCCCTGGTCGACGAGACCCTGCGGGAGGCGGAGATGAGCCTCGAGGAGATGACCTGCATCGCGGCCACCGCCGGTCCCGGCCTCGTCGGCGCGCTCCTGGTGGGCCTGCAGACGGCCAAGGGGCTCGCGCTGGCCTCGGGGCGGCCGCTGGTGGGGATCAACCACCTCGAGGCCCACCTCGCCGCGATCCTCCTGGAGGACGAGTGGCCCACCACGCCCTTCCTGGCCCTCCTGGTCTCGGGGGGGCACACGACCCTCTACGAGGTGCAGGACGCCTCGGGAGGGGAGGGCGATCGGGAGCGCTGGTCGGTGCGCCGCATCGGCGGGACCCGGGACGACGCCGCCGGCGAGGCCTTCGACAAGTCCGCCCGCCTCCTCGGCTTGCCCTATCCGGGCGGCCGGGCCCTCGATCAGCTCGCCGCTGGCGGCGATCCCGAGGCGGTGCCCCTGCCCCGGGGGATGATGCACCGGCCGGAGCCGGACTTCTCCTTCAGCGGGCTGAAGACCGCGGTGCGGCTCCACGTCGAGCGGGAGGGGGTGCCCGAGGGGCAGGCCCTGGCCGATCTCTGCGCCTCGATCCGGGCGGCGATCGTCGAGCCGCTGGTGAAGAAGACCGTGCGGGCGGCGGAGGGGCTCGGCGTGAACGAGGTGCTCCTCTGCGGGGGCGTGGCAGCGAACGGGACCCTGCGCCAGACCCTGGAGCAGGCGCTGGCCGCGGAGGGCCGCCGCCTCTTCGTGCCGCGGCCGGCCTACTGCACGGACAACGCGGCGATGGTCGGCGCCGCGGGCTGGATGGCGTTTCGCGGCGGGGGCCGCTCACCGATGAACCTCAACGCCGACCCCGGCTGGAAGCCGGGGGGCGTGGGTCCTCACCATGTCTGATCGTCCGGGGCCCGGGGAGATCCCGGCTCCCCGCACGCTGCTGTCGGCGCACGGCCTCGCGCCGAAGAAGGCCTGGGGGCAGAACTTCCTGCAGGACCGGCAGGTCCTCGACCGCATCGTCTCCCTCTGCCATCCCCGGGAGGGGATGAAGGTCGTCGAGCTCGGAGCGGGGCTCGGGCACCTCACCGCCCGCCTGCGCGGCAGGGGGGTCGAGGTGGTCGCCGTCGAGCGGGACCGGGACCTGGTGGCCATCCTCGAGAAGCTCTTCGAGGGTGACGCGGGCACGCGGATCGTCGCCGCCGACGCCAAGACCGTCCGCCTCGAGGAGCTCTGTCCGGGCGTCGAGCGGCGCGACCTGCAGGTGGTGGGCAACCTGCCCTACAACATCAGCACGCCGATCCTCTTTCACCTGCTGGAGCAGCAGGAGCGGATCGGGGCGCTGGTGGTGATGGTGCAGCGCGAGGTGGCCGAGCGCCTGGGCGCCGAGCCGGGCAGCAAGGACTACGGCATCCTGAGCATCCGCTTCGGGCTCCACTTCCACGTCGAGCAGGCCTTCGACGTGGCGCCCCACGCCTTCCTCCCCCAGCCCAAGGTCGTCAGCTCGGTGGTGCGCCTCGAGGCGCGGCAGCGGCCGCTGGCCGAGGTGGGCGACGAGGCGGCCTTCGCCCGGGTGGTGAAGGGGGCCTTCGCCCAGCGGCGCAAGACCATCCTCAACTCCCTGCGCTCCGCGAAGCTCCTGCCGCCGGACGCGCTGCGCGAGGCGCTCGCCGAGGCGGGCATCGAGCCCGGCGCCCGGGCGGAGACGGTGAGCATCGAGGGCTTCGCTGCCCTCACCGCAGCGGTCAGTAGCCGCGCGCCCTGACCGCGGCCATCAGCCGCCCCATGTTCTTGTCGAGGTAGCTGCGGAAGGCCTGCTTGTCGAGGGCGAGGTCGTCCATGACCTCCTGGAGGATGCTGTCGAAGTGCAGCTCCTCCTCGGGGCCCAGGCGGCGCATGGCCATGGCGATCTTCAGCAGGGCCACCGGATAGAGGGGATCACGGGTGGCCTCCTCGTCGAGCCCGACCGCCGGCGTGGGGGCGGGCTCCGCGTGGGCCGTCCGCGTGAGTGACGGGCGGTTGACGCGCCGCGGCAGGCCCGCGTCGGTGACCTCCAGCAGCCCCAGACTCGATCGAGCCGAACCCCTCGTATTTCCTGCCATCGTATCCTCCAGCCCCCGGAAAACAGGGAGATTCGATGTGTGGTCGTGACCCTACGCTACGATACATACCCTGTCAACTTTTCTGACCTTGTGATTAACTCAATAGATCGATCGATCGGATCCCTCGATCGATCGGCTTTCCCAAGATCCACGGTTGTGGCACCCTCCGCGCCCGATGCGTCCGCGCTACATCGTGGTCGAAGGCCCCATCGGGGTCGGGAAGACGACCCTGGTCAAGGCCCTGTCCAAGCGGTTTGCGGCCAAGTCGGTCTTCGAGGTGGTGGAGGAGAACCCCTTCCTGGCCGACTTCTATACCGACCGGGACCTCTACGCCTTCCAGACCCAGGTCTTCTTCCTGCTCTCGCGCTTCAAGCAGCAGGAGGCGCTCGCCCAGCGGGACCTCTTCCAGCAGGTGATCGTCAGCGACTACCTCTTCGCGAAGGACCGCATCTTCGCCGAGCTGACCCTCAACGGGCCGGAGCTCGGCCTCTACCACCGGGTCTACGACGCGCTCACCCCCCGGGTGCCCAAGCCCGACCTGGTCATCTACCTCCAGGCCCGCATCGACGTGCTCCTCGGCCGGATCAAGGAGCGGGGGCGCCCCTTCGAGCGCGACTTCGACGCCCAGTACCTGACCGACCTCTGCCAGATCTACAACGACTACTTCTTCCGCTACGACGACACGCCGCTCCTGGTGGTCAACACGAGCGATGTGAACCTGCGGGACTCGCGCGCCGCCCTCGACGACCTCGTGGACGAGATCGAGCACCTGCGCGGCGGCACGAAGCACTACGTCCCCCGGGGGGACGCCCGGCCCCAGGCCGACTGAAGGGAGACCGCTTCAGGCTCTCACGCCCCTTCGGGCGTGATCGATCCGCTCCGGGGGGATAAACTCTAATCGTCTGGTGTGCTCGACGACTCTCTCGGCGAGATGGCCGTAGGCGCTGACCCGATGGGACCCACGGGCAGCGACCCCGAGCCGAAGAGAGGCGAGCCCTCGAGGCACCAGCCCGAACAACCAAAGAGAACGACGGAGGTAAACCGTGAGGAAGGTTACCATCCATACCCTCGCGAAGAAGAAGCGCGAGGGCGAGAAGGTGGTGATGATCACCGCCTATGACGCCACCCTGGCCCGGATCGTCGATGACGCCGGAGTGGATCTGATCCTGGTCGGCGACTCGCTCGGCCACGTGATCCAGGGGCACGAGAGCACCCTCCCGGTGACCCTCGACCAGATGATCTACCACTGCGCGGCCGTGTCTCGCGGGGCGAAGCGGGCGCAGATCATCGGCGACATGCCCTTCATGAGCTACCAGGCCGGTGAGGACGAGGCCGTGAAGAACGCCGGCCGGCTCATCGCCGAGGGCGGCGCCCAGGCGGTGAAGCTCGAGGGCGGCCGTGACTTCACCGGCGTCGTCTCGAAGATCGTCCGCGCCGGGATCCCGGTGATGGGCCACATCGGGCTGACCCCCCAGTCGGTGCACAAGCTGGGCGGCTACCGGATCCAGGGCAAGAGCGCCTCGGCGCACCAGGCCCTGCTCGACGACGCCCGGGCCCTGGAGGACGCCGGCATCTACAGCCTGGTCCTCGAGGGCGTGGCGGCCGAGGTGGCCGAGGCGGTCACCGCCGCCGTGAGCGTGCCCACCATCGGCATCGGCGCCGGCGCCGGCTGCGACGGCCAGGTGCTGGTGATCTACGACCTCCTCGGCCTCAACCCGGACTTCAAGCCCAAGTTCCTGAAGTACTACCTCGACGGCTACCAGGTCCTCCGGGGCGCCATCGAGACCTTCGGCGCCGAGGTGCGCGAGGGCAGCTTCCCGGCCGAGGAGCACACCTTCCACGCCCCCAAGGTGCGGGTGGTGGAGGATCCGGAGCCCGAGGCCGCCGAGGGCGCCGGCGAGCCCACCAAGCTCTATGGCTGACGCCCCCCGGCCGAGGGTCGCCCGGACGACCCGCGAGTGCCAGGAGCTGCTCGCGGCCTTCCCCCGGGAGGGCGCGGCGCCGATCGCGCTGGTGCCCACCATGGGCTACCTCCACGCCGGCCACGCCGCGCTCCTGCGGGAGGCGCGGCGCAGCGGCGCGCGGGTCGTCTGCTCGATCTTCGTGAACCCCACGCAGTTCGGTCCGAACGAGGATCTCGCGCAATATCCCCGGGACCTCGAGCGCGACCTCTCCGTCTGCGCCGCCGAGGGCGTCGAGCTGGTCTTCGCCCCCGAGAGCCCCGCCGAGCTCTATCCCCCCGGGGCGGCGACCCGGGTCCGGGTCGAGGGGCTGACCGAGCACTTCTGTGGCGCCTCCCGCCCCGGGCACTTCGACGGCGTGGCCACCGTGGTCACCGCCCTCTTCGGGATCGTCCGGCCCGCGCGCGCCTACTTCGGCGAGAAGGACTTCCAGCAGCTGGCGGTGATCCGGCGCTTCACCCGCGACCTGCACCTCGGCGTGGAGATCGTCGGGGTGCCCACCGTGCGCGAGGCCGACGGCCTGGCGCTCTCCTCCCGCAACGCCTACCTCGACGCAGCGGGACGCCAGAAGGCCCTCGCCCTCTCCCGGGCCCTCGCCGCCGTCCGCCGCAGCTACGGCCAGGGCGAGCGCTCGGCCGGAGTCCTGCGCAAGCTCGCCCACGGCACCCTCGCCGAGGGGGTCGACGCGATCGACTACGTCGAGCTCGCCGATCCCGAGGCGCTGCGCCCCCTGGCGCCGGCGACGCTGGTCGACGCCTCGACCCGGCTCCTGATGGCGGCCTTCGTGGAGGGTGAGGGGGGGCGGCGGACGCGCCTCATCGACAACGGGGCGCTGCAGGACTAGACCGCGAACGTGGCGAAGAAGAAGAAGGAGAAGAGCAGCCCCGAGCCCGGGGTGAAGGTCATCGCCCGCAACAAGCGGGCGAGCCACCGCTGGGCCATCGAGGACACCTTCGAGGCCGGGCTGGAGCTGCTGGGCACCGAGGTGAAGAGCCTCCGGGCCGGGCTCCTCCAGCTCTCGGACGCCTACGCCGCCTTCGAGGGAGAGGAGCTCTTCCTCTACCACCTGCACATCGGCGCCTACCCGGCCGCAGGGCCTCACCTGCAGCACGACCCCCTGCGCCGCCGCAAGCTGCTCCTCCACCGCGCTCAGCTCGAGCGGCTCCGCGGCAAGCTGGAGCAGCGGGGCTACAGCCTCATCCCCCTGGAGCTGCGCTTCCGGGGCCCCTGGGCCAAGGTGATCGTCGGCCTGGGGCGGGGCAAGAAGCAGCAGGACCGCCGCGAGGACATCCGGGAGCGGGAGGCCGACCGCGACATGGCCCGCGCCCTCCGCCGCGACAACCGCTGACCGGGGCTCAGATCCCGGCGAGGTTCTCGGGGTTGTACCCGGGGCCGCCGTGGAGCGGGCAGGGGCAGATCTTCAGCAGGTGCTCGTAGGAGTAGATCCCCGAGTCGTGGCCGTCGGCGAAGCGGAGGCCGATGGCGTAGGAGCCCACCGTCTCCATACCGACCAGCTCGATCGCGGCGCCGCTGGCCTCCCTGAAGGTGTGGGTGCCGCCGTGCCCCTGGCAGCCCGCGCAGGGGCAGTGGCCGCGCAGGTAGGCCAGCTCGTAGCGGGACTCGTGCCGGTCGTTCCAGGTGATCACCACGACGCCCTCGGAAGCGAGGGCGTGCACATCGACGGGGCGGGGGAGGGGATCCATGAGGGGCAAGAAGGTGCACCCGGCCCGCGGCGCGGTCAACCGGCGAGGCCGCCCTCGCCTCGCCCTCTCACCGGCTTAGGGTGTAGAGAGGCCGGAACGTGAACGGACTCCTCCTGGTCAACCTGGGCACGCCCGAGGCCCCCACGATCCCGGCCGTCCGCCGCTACCTGCGGGAGTTCCTCTCGGATCCCCGGGTCATCGATCTGCCGGCCCTCGGGCGCTGGCTCCTGCTCAACCTGATCATCCTCCCCTTCCGCCCCAAGCAGAGCGCGCACGCCTACCAGCAGATCTGGACCGAGCGGGGCTCTCCGCTGCTCCTCCACGGGCGCTCGCTGGAGTCGATGGTGCAGGAGCGGCTCGGCGAGGGCTGGAAGGTCGTGCTGGCCATGCGCTACGGCGCACCCTCCCTGGCCGAGGGCCTCGCCGCCCTCGAGGCCGCGGAGGTCGAGCGGGTGGTGGTCCTGCCCCTCTATCCCCAGTACGCCTCCTCGACGACCGGCTCGACCCTCGAGGCCCTCTACGCCCTCGCCGGCGCGGGCCAGCGCGTCCCCTCGCTCTGCGTCGTGCCCCCCTTCCACGAGGACGAGGGCTACCTCTCGACCCAGGCCGCGCTGATGCGAGAGACCCTCGAGCGCGAGCCCGTCGATCACGTCCTCTTCACCTTCCACGGCCTCCCCGAGCGCCAGGTGCGCGCGGCGGATCCCACGGGGCAGCACTGCCTGGCGCGAGAGGACTGCTGCGAGCAGCCCAGCCCGGCGCACCGCACCTGCTACCGCCACCAGTGCCGGCGGACGGCCGAGGCCCTGGCCGGCCGCCTGGACCTCGCCGAGGGTGCCTGGTCGGTCGCCTTCCAGTCCCGGCTGGGGCGCACCCCCTGGCTGGGGCCCTACACCGATCAGGTGCTGGCGGAGCTCGGAGCGAAGGGCGTCGAGCGGGTGGCCCTCGTCAGCGGCTCCTTCGTGGCCGACTGCCTGGAGACCCTCGAGGAGCTGGGGCTGCGGGGGCGCGAGACCTTCGAGGCCGCCGGCGGCAAGCAGCTGGTCCTCGTGCCCTCGCTCAACGACCAGCCGGCCTGGGCCGACACGGTGGCCGCCCTGGCGCGGCGCGCCGCCCCGGCCACGGACTGAAAAAAAAGCGGGCGTCGCGGATGGCTCCACGACGCCCGCCTCAGAGGGCAGCCTCCCTCTCGGGAGACCGACCCCTTCGTTGGGGGGAACGTCTAGCTCTTCGGCTCGGGCTTTCGATTGAGCTCGATGTCGATCTCGATCTTCACCTCGTCACCGACGACGGCGCCGCCGGTGTCCATGGTCTTGTTCCAGCTCACGCCGTAGTCCTGCCGGTTGATGACGGTGCTGGCCGTCGCGGCCCGCGAGTACCACTTCGCCGGGTTGAGCACGGGCTCGGAGATGTCCTCGACCTCGAGGACCACCGGGCGGGTCACGCCGTTGAGGGTGAGGTCGCCGCTCACCTTCAGCTCGTCGCCCTTCTTCTCCACCTTCTTCGAGACGAAGGTGATGGTCGGGTGCTTCTTGATGTCGAAGAAGTCGGCGGTCTTCAGGTGGCGGTCGCGCTGCTCGTTGCCGGTGTCGACGGTGGTGGCGTCGATGGTGACGTCCACCTCCAGCTTGCCGAGGTCCTCGGGATCGAGCTTCACCGTGCCCGTGATGCCGGTGAACTGACCCCGCACGGTGGCGATGAGCAGGTGCTTCACCTTGAAGTTGGCGGAGGTGTGCGCGGTGTCGATCTTCCAGGTCTCGAGCTCGGCCTGCGCCGGGGCGGCCAGGAGGAGCAGCGAGAGGAGGATCAGGGTCGGGAGGGTCTTTCTCATGGGTCTCTCCTCGGGGTTGGCCGGCAGCGCTCGAGAAGCGAGCGCGCTCACCCCTCCCTTCGCCGGGAGCCAGGACGAAGTTACGACCGAACCCATGAAGACAAATGTGGGCCCGGGCCCCGCGCCTCGCTACCTCAGGTTGCGCGGGCGCGCAGGGGCGCGAGGATCTCCTGCTCCTCGTCCGGGAAGCGGCCGCTGGCGTGCTTCGAGTAGAGCAGGGCGCCATCCACGTGGATGTCGTAGATGCCGCCGCCGCCGCGGATCAGCTCGACCTCGACGCCCGGCAGGTCCTTCAGCTTGGCCGCCAGACCGGCGGCCCTCGGCTCGTAGTTTCAAGCCCCGCAGTAGGTGATCGTGATCTTCATGTCCTCGAGGATAGTCCAGGCGTCACCCTCGCGCCGGCAGGAGGATCAGGCCGAGCCCGGCCGCCCGCTCGAGGAGCGCCCCAGCCTCCTCCTGGCGCTGCCCGGACTGGCGGGCGGCCTCCTCCAGGGGGATGCCCTCGAGGGAGACCTTCAGGGCGAAGAGGAGGGGGTCCGAACCGCGGTAGTAGGAGGCGATCAGCCGCTCGGGGTGGCGGAAGACGAGGACCGTCTCCGGCGCCTCGAGGGGCTCTGGCGGCGGGGGAGGGGGCTCGCCCCGCGAGGCGCGCGCGTCGTGCTCCAGGACCCAGTCCACCAGGGGGAAGGCGACCTGGAGGACCCGCAGGGTCGGGTTGGGGGTGGGGGCCTTGAGCGAGGCGGGCTCGGGCTCGCGGGCCTCGTCGGCGTAGGCCGCGAAGCACTCCCACTCGAAGCGGGCCAGCGCCACGGCGAAGGCCGGCACGCGCGCGTCGCCGGCGGCGTGCAGGGCCTCGAGGAAGTCGGCGAAGGGCTCGGCGGCCCGGTTCAGCTCCCAGGAGCGGGCCGGGTGCGAGAGGTAGAAGCCCCCGGCCAGCTCCCCGGCGGACTCGCCGAGGAGCGCCCAGCTCATCGGGTGGTTCTTCTCCACCACCGAGACGACGTGGTGGCGGACGAAGTTCCGGTAGATCGTCAGGCGGGCCGGATCGCAGCCGAGGATCCGGGCCGTCGCGTCGGTGGAGGCCTCGCCCCGCAGCAGGGCGTGGAGCTGCGCCTGGGTCGCCCTCAGCGCGTCCATGCCGCGACCTCCACCTCGCCGAGGGTCTCGCGGGCGACAGCCCGCACCTTGCGGTTCTCCTCCAGGAGGACCGGGAGCTCGGGGATGTCGTTGTCCCACTCCACCAGGGTGCTCACCGGGCCGGTGTGCTCGAGGGTGTGGGCGTAGAGCGCGAGCACCTCGGGGACGGCCGGCGCGCCGTGGGTGTCGATGATCACCTCGGGCAGGCGCTCGTGGCCGGCCATGTGGATCTGCACCACCGCCTCGGGGGGGATGCCCTCGATGAAGGCGCGGGGCTCGTAGCCGTGGTTCTGGCTGTTCACGTAGACGTTGTTCACGTCCAGCAGGAGCTTCACGCCCGTCCGGGCGACCAGCCGCTGGATGAACTCCAGCTCGCTCATCTCGGAGGCCCCCAGCTCGATGTAGTAGCTCGGGTTCTCGAGGGCGAAGGGGATCGGGAAGCGCCGCTGGATCCGCTCCACCCGGCGGCTGACGTGATCGAGCGCCGCCTCGGTGAAGGGGAGGGGAAGGAGGTCGTGGTACTCGACGCCGAAGCCGCCGCTGGAGCAGAGGTGGTCCGAGAACCAGGGCGCCCCGGTGGCGTCGATCAGGCGCTCGAGGTGCGTGAGGTAGTCCTCGCTCAAGGGATCGGGGCCGCCGATGGAGAGGCCGACGCCGTGGAGGACGAAGGGCCTGGAGCGCAGGAGCCGCTCGAGGACGGCCCGGGGGCGGCCGCCGAAGGACATGTAGTTCTCGACCAGGATCTCGAAGAAGTCGATCTCGTGGCGGGTCGCCTCGGCCTCGACGGTCTCGACGATCGCGTCGTAGTGCGGGCGGCGCAGTCCGATCCCGTGACCGAGGTAGGGGACGCCGCCGGCCGGCGCGGGTCTCGGGGTCTGCAGCGCGAGAGCGGTCATGGGGTCACCTGAAGAGAGGGGGGGTTGATACGCCCCCCGTGCCGGCGGCGCGGACGGGGGGGCGCAATCGCGAGTCCGCAGGCGATCAGCCGCCGCAGGAGCCCGCGCCACAGCTGCCGGCACCGCAGGAGTGCTCGCCGCCCTCGGTCGCGGCCTCGCCGCCGGCCTCGCCGCCGCTCTCCGGCGCGGCCTCACCGGCCGCCTCGGCCTTGCCGCCGCAGCTGTGCTCGCCGCCTTCGGTCTTGCCACCGCAGGAGGCGCCGCCGCAGGACTTCTCCTCGGCCTTCACGTTCTTGGAGGCCCCGGCGCAGCCGGTGGCGCCAAGGCCCAGGCTGCCCAGGGAGATGGTGGCCGCCAGGGCGCCCATCGTCATGGTCTTGCTGATCTTCATCGAGATTCTCCTCTTCGGGAGGGTTGGGGTTGATGCCTCTACTTGGGCCGGTGGGCGGGGATGGTTACAGCCGCCCCCACCGGTCCCTTCATCGGGGCGAGCGATAGGGTGGGCCGCCCCCGGTGGGGCGGCCAGCGCCCTCGCTCCGGCGTGAATCTTTGGGCTAGGCTCTCCGTCGAGACGGTCAGAGCTCACCTCGAAAGGGAGACCCATGTTCACCAAAATCGCAGCCCTGTCTGGAAAAACCTCCTCGCTCCTCCTCACCGCGGGCCTCTTCTCGGCCCTCCTCGTCTCGCCAGCGGCGGCCCGGGCCCAGGCCCAGCCGGCCGTCGCTCCCTCCCAGCCCGCCGGGGCCGGCTCCACCGCCGCGCCGACGGGCGGGACCCCGCCGGCCGTCGAGCGGCCGGCCGCGGCCCGGAACATCACCCCGGAGATGAAGAAGAAGGTCGGCAAGAACCCGCTCATCCAGCGCCTCTCCACCGTGGGCGGCCCGCCCCGCTTCTCCGGGAACGCCAAGGGCGCCTCCCGCTGGCACGACGAGGTCATCGGCCGGGGCTCGGTGCCGATCACCGTGCCCACCCCCCGGGGCCTCATCGAGGCCTACGCCACCCCCGACGGCAAGAAGCTCTGGATCGCCGGCGCCATGGTCCGCGACTCGGGGGTCATCCTGCGCATGGGGGATCTGCTCCCGTTGCTGCAGGTCGTGGGGGTCTCGGATCGAGAGGTGGCGCTCGGCGCCAACCTCCTGCAGGTCGGCAGCGGTGTGCCGCCCTCCTACACCCTCGGCTTCCGCCCCGGTCTGCTCTGGAAGCACCGGGCGACCCTCGAGCGGCAGCGGCAGGCCGGCCGCGTGCTCTACAGCCTCACCACCGGTCAGCTCACCGTCCTCGGCGCGCACGTCCTGGTCGAGGGCCGCACCGGCGCGCTGCGGGCGCAGCTGGTCAGCCCCCAGGGCGATCAGGTCGAGCGGATCGAGCAGCTGATGACGCCCACCGGCTGCCGGGACCTCGAGGAGGGCCTGCGCTCGGCAGAGCCCGAGAAGCTCCTCCCCGTGGCGAAGAAGAAGCTGGGGGTCCCCTCCATGACCCAAGCCTGCGCCGCGCGCTTCGTGGCCCTGGCCGGCGGGCCGGGCGCGGCGGACCTCCTGCGCAAGGCGCTCCGGGGAGATCAGATCGCCCGCCCCTTCGACCTCGTCGAGGCCCTGGCGACCGTCTCACCGAAGCCCGAGAAGCAGAACCTCGAGGCCGTGCTGCAGATGATCCAGCGCACCGGCACCGTCGGCTCGGACGCCGCCTGCCGGGCCGCGCCCCTCTCCTGGACCAGCGCCCTCCTCGAGCGCAGCGACCTCGACGACGCGACTCGCTCGGTGCTGACCCGCTGCGCCTGGCACTAGGGGTCTGGCTAGGACACGGGGATGAGCTGCACGCCGGCCCTCCACCGCTTCCAGGGTGGGGTGCCGTCGTCGCAGCCGCAGGCCGCCCGGTCCTCGGCGGTGCACCAGAGCTCGACGTGGAAGTAGTGCACGTAGGGATCGGCGTTCGAGGGCTGGTGGAGGAGCTGGGCCGCGATCTTGCGCAGCCCCTCGGGCTCACCGGCGGCCTCGGCGGCAGCCAGCAGTCCCTCCTCGATGAAGGGGGCGACGAAGACGAAGCGCAGGCCCGAGCCATCGGGGCGGGAGACGCCGGTGAGGTCGTCGATCACCCCGATCTCGGGATCGAGGAGCAGGGTGCGGATCAGCTGCCAGCCGCGAGCGTAGTCGATGGCGTACGCGCCCTCGGGCACCAGGCAGGTCACCTCGGCGAGGCCCGACCGGATCCGGTTGCGCCGGCAGCCGGGGGGGACCTCGGCCGCGGCCGGGAGGTGCAGGCGGCGGACGCCGGCCTCCGAGCGGCCGCTCGCCTCGAAGGCCAGGGCGGTCTCCACCGCGGCGACCGGGCGCCCCAGGGCGTCGACGAGGGGGAAGGCCAGATCGGCCGCCCGACCCGCGCCGTGAGAGAGGGAGTAGAGGGCCGGGTGGAAGGGGTCCTGGCCGGCCTGGCTGCCGGCGGGGCCCGAGAGGTTGCCGACCATCAGGGGGGCGCTCGCCTCGCCGCCGGACGCTCCGAGGCGTGACGCGATGCGGGTGATGGCCCCGACCAGCTCGTCGGTCCCGTAGGCGAGCTGCCGGTGAGGGAAGATCAGGCGGTAGCCCGCGCCCGCGTCCTCGAGGTGCGCGGCGTGCTCGAGCGGGCCCCGCGAGCGCGTCCCGCCGCTACAGGAGGCGGCCGCCGTCTCCTTCGAGAGCGCCTCCGGCGGGGGCAGGATCAGCGGGCTGGAGGGCGCGGGGGCGGGCGCCCTCGGGGGCGGCGGCGGGGTCACGGGGGTGGCGGTCGCTGGCCGGGCGGGCTCGGCCGCCGGGCGGGAGACCTCGGCCGCCGGCGGCGGGCCGGGGGCCTGCTGCACCACCCGCGGGGAGGTCGGCTGGTAGGCCAGGGGGGCCGTCGCCGCGAGGCGATGCCAGACCAGCGCGGCCACGGCGAGGAGGAGGCTGCCCGGGACGATGGCCAGCCCCAGGGCGATGGTGAGCGAGACGAAGCGCCGCGAGGCGAGCGCGGCGAGGTGGCGCCAGGGCCGGCTCGCCACCCAGCCCGCTCCCCGCTCGAGCGCCGCCCGGAGCGTCTCCAGGGCGTCGGTGCCCGCGGCCGACGCAGTCGCCGCGGGCGGGGTGGTCTCCATCCAGAGGATCGTGACCGGCTGCGTGACCTCCTCGTCGCGTCCGGCCAGACACGTCCTCGTGTGCTCGTCTCCACGATTTCGGCTCCAGATCCCCATGTGGGGAGAGGTGTGCACGGGGCGTGCCGGGACGATCCTCGGTCCGAGGCGGGGAGGTCCCCTCCTGCTTCGGCTTGCTCCCGCCGCCGGGGACGTGGATCATCGGTTCCCCATGCTCCCGCTCAGGTTCGTGCTCCCCGCTCTGGTCCTGCTCCTCGCCTCGGAGGCGCTGGCCGGCCAGCTCCACATCGAGCGCTACGGCCTCCTCGCCGTCGCCCGGCAGGGGGGGCTGGTGGCACAGGTGAAGGTGCGCAGCGTGAAGACCGCCGAGGGCAACGACGTGGTCGCCGGAGTGCGGGTGCTGCGGACCTGGCCCGCGGGCCGCCTCCCGGAGGGGAAGAGCCAGGAGGTGCGGGTCTACGGTGGGATCGTCTGGGACGATCCGCGGGTCTCGCCCATGGACCGCCGCCTGCGCGGAGGACTCACGGCACGAGCCCTGAAGGTGGGCGACGAGGTGCTCCTGGTGCAGGAGCAGGGCGGGCGCGGCCTCGAGGGGAGGGTGGAGGCGCTCCCGATGAGCGAGGAGAACCTCGCGAAGATCGAGATCCTCTTCGACGAGAGGGCCACCACCCGCTTCAAGGGCTCGCCCCGGCCGGAGCTGCTCGCGGCCCTCGGGGATCCCGACCTCGCGCCGCTGGCCATGGAGGCCCTGGGACACCGGGGCGGGGTCCGGGCGCCGGAGATCCTGGAGGCGGCTCCTCGCGCGATGTACCACGACCTCGTCGCTGCCATGGCGCTGCCGGAGCGCGCCCGCTTCTTCCGTCAGGCGCAACCCTGGGCCCGCGAGCACCTCGCCTCCCTGAAGGACCTGGTCGATCTCGGGGCGCGCTTCTTCGAGCCGCCGGTCGGCCTGGCCCTCGCGCCGCTGGCCCTCCTGGCCGATCCTCGCACCGAGGAGGGGCACCGCATCCTCGCCACCCCGCTCCTCGAGGCGGTGGGGCTCCTCGAGCAGGGCAAGGGGGGCGGGCGCCTGGCCGACGCCTACGCGCCGGTCTTCGCCGCCTGGGTGGAGCGCCGGGAGAGCTACGAGGAGCCCGCCCGTACCCTGAAGATCCTCCTGGAGGAGACCACGCCGAAGGCGCGCCGCCAGCTCCTGCGCGCCCTCCTGGAGAGGGTGCCCGGCGGCGGAGAGGGGCTGGACCTCCAGCTGCTCGCCGAGCTCGCTCCGGCGGTGGAGGCCCGGCCCGACCCGGAGGCCCTCACCGCGATCCTCGCGCTCGAGCCCTTCGCGGCGGACGTGCTCTCGACCCAGAACTCGGTGCTCGAGTGGATGGTCCGGATGGCAGCGGCCATCGTCTCGAAGCGCCCGGCGGATCGAGGCCGCCTCGCGGGCCGGGTCGAGCCCTACCTGCGCTACGGCCTCGCGCTCGAGGACGAGGCGCTGCGCGCCTACCTCGGCGCCGTGGGCAAGGCGCCGGCCTCCCTCGTCTCGAAGGAGGACGCCCTCGCGCAGCGCAGCGAACACCGGCTGGCTCCCGGGCAGCGGGGCACCGATCTGGCCGGCTTCCGGGTCGACTTCGATCTCGAGGACGACGGCGGCTACAGCTACCGGATCAAGCCGGACCACCACCGCGGCACCGAGGGCAGGCTGAAGGCCGGCGAGTGCTGGCGGATCGAGGGGGTCGAGTCCGGCCGCCTCTTCGTGTTGAGCCGCGGGAAGCACGATCGCGAGGGGCAGCCCCGGCTGGAGATCGTGTTGCACCCCTACTCCGAGACGAAGCCCACGCCACAGCCGGAGGAGGCGCTGCGGCCCCTGGCCCTCGAGGCGGCGAAGGAGGCCCAGTGCCCGGCGACCGGGTCCTTCATCCACGAGCCCGAGCTCGGCCGCCTGCGCTACCTGACCACCGATCCGGTGGTCTCGGGCTGCACGGTGGTGGTGGGGGCCTTCACCGGCGAGGTGAGGGTGCGGCGCGAGCGCGACCTGAGCCCGGCACCCTAGGAGAGGGTCAGGATTCGGTCACAAGGGCCGGGCGGCCCTTCCCCAGACGGGGCCGAGCCCGCAGATTGCCTTCGCATGAGCCCCTCCGAGACCGCCGCCGCCACCCTCCCCACGAGCCGCTACACCCCGGCCGAGGAGCGAGCCAACAGCGCCACCCACGCCCTGGGGGCGTGCCTGGCGCTCGGCGCGCTGGCCTGGATGCTGGCCGTGGCCACCGGCAGCGGTGATCCCCGGCAGATCGGCACGGTCACGGTCTTCGGCGCGAGCCTCTTCGCGCTCTACCTGGCGAGCAGCCTCTACCACGGCCCCTTCTCGGTGAGCGCCAAGCAGAAGCTACGGATCGCCGACCACATCGGGATCTACCTGCTCATCGCGGGCACCTACACGCCGATCACCCTGGTGGGCCTCGAGGCCAGCCCCTGGGGCCTCGGGCTCTTCGCGGCCATCTGGAGCTTCGCGGCGCTGGGCATCGCCCTCGAGGTCTTCTGGGTGGACCGCCCGAGATGGATCTCGGTGGCGGTCTACGTGGCCATGGGCTGGCTCGCGATCCTGGCGGTCGGTCCCCTCTTCGATCACCTTCCCACCGGCGCCCTCTGGCTGATCTTCGGCGGGGGGGCGGTCTACACCGGGGGCACGCTCTTCTACCTGATCAAGGTGCCCTACGCGCACGCCATCTGGCACCTCTTCGTCATCGGCGGCAGCGCCTGCCACGTCGCCGCCGTCGCCCTCTACGTCGTCGGCTGAGCGCGGGGTGAGACCGCAGCCCTAGGGGCCCGGGGGAGGGGGACCCCCCGGGGGACGCTCCCCTCCCGGCGGGTCGCCTGCCGGCGCGGACCCTCTTTGGCGAGGACCCGCCTCCGGCTCGCTCGACGTCGGGGCCGGCTTCGGTTCGTGCTGGTTCGGTCGGCGAAGCCGGCCCCTCCACGCCCCCGGGAGGTCCCCCTCCCCCGGGCCCCTCGGCCGCTCTTGCTCACCGCGCGCAGGCCGCGCTCTCGGGACCTTGCTGCGTCGTGGCAGGGGGGCGCCGTCGTACTCATCGGTGGACGGGCTTCCGGGCGAGTGACATCATGGTGGTTCGGGTCGGCCTCGAGATGTGGGTCGATCGATCTGTGACAATCTGGGGGCGACTTGGCTTCGACGAGGGCAGTGAAGCCAGCGATCGCATGCCGTGGCGCCGCAACCACGTCAAAAGCGGCAAAAACACAAAAGCCAACGACGACGTTGAGCTCGCTCTCGCGGCCTAAACACCCGTAGAGAGTCGTCCGGCCACCCCGAGCCCGAGGGGGTGGGTCCCGGGCGTCAAACTTTCGGGCTGGTCAGCGCGTTTCGCCCGGCGATGCGCTGACGAGATTTTTGTCGGGACCGCGTCTCGCATCACCTGTCGGTGGGTGGGTGGGGCGTCAAATTGATCATCGACTAAGCATGTAGTGGTCCTGGTGGAGCGCTTTCGGACCCGGGTTCGACTCCCGGCGCCTCCAAACGATCTCCGTGCGTCCGATCCGAGCGTGTTGCTCGGGTCGGACGTTCGGAGTTCGATCACCGTCGACATGGTTGGAATCGTGCAACTCCGCGGACTTTCGTCCGCTCCGTTCTGCACGATTCCAACAATGTTCGACTCCCGGCGCCTCCAAACGATCTCCGTGCGTCCGATCCGAGCGTGTTGCTCGGGTCGGACGTTCGGAGTTCGATCACCGTCGACATGGTTGGAATCGTGCAACTCCGCGGACTTTCGTCCGCTCCGTTCTGCACGATTCCAACAATGTTCGACTCCCGGCGCCTCCTCACTGCGTCTGGAGGGAAGGGATGGTAGAGGTACGGGCATGGGTCTGAAGGACTGGTTCGGGAAGAAGAAGATCGAGGCTCCCGCGGCGCCCCCGCCGGAGAGTGACGAGAAGGCGGAGGGGTGGGACGCGATCGAGGCGGCCTTCCTGGAGCACTACCCGGGGCAGACGGATCCGCCGCACGTGGCGCCGGGGGTCTATCGGATGCACGATCTCTCGGAGAACGCGGCGGCCTTCGACGGGATGAGCGCCTACGACGCGGGGACCTTCTGGCACCTGGTCTCCTTCGGGCTGACCGAGCTCTACGCCAAGGAGAACGTGGATCAGCCGGAGGTGAGCGGCTTCGGCTACGAGCTGACCTTCCGGATCCCGAAGACCTCCGAGCGGCCGCCGGCGCTGGCCTTCCGCCTCCTGGACGCCATCGGCAAGGCGGTCTGGGGCGGGCAGGACTTCGCGCCCGGCCACACGATCCAGACCGGCCCCATCGACGGCAGGCCCGAGACGAAGGAGACGGCGATGCTGGTCCTGCGGGATCCGCTCTTCCCGGAGCCCCTCTCCACGCCTCACGGGCAGGTGGACCTCCTCCTGCTCCTGGGCGTCGAGAACGCGCTGCGCGAGGCGGTGATGGCGGCCTACGAGGAGAGCGAGGGCGCCGAGGGCTGGGAGGCCGAGATCGTCGCCCGGATCCGCGAGGCCAACCCCGAGCTGGTCACCCCCCTGCGCGCCTAGCCGGCCCCGGGACTAGGTTGCGCCCATGGCTGACTTCTCCGAGAGCGAATGGGAGCACCGGCGGATCTCCGTCGGCGAGCTCGAGCTGCACGTGGTCCTGGCCGGACCCGAGGAGGGGCCGCTGGTGGTGCTCCTCCATGGCTTCCCGGAGCTCTGGTACGCCTGGCGCCTGCAGATCGGGCCGCTGGCCGCCGCGGGATACCGGGTGGCGGTGCCCGACCTGCGCGGCTACGGCGAGTCGGACAAGCCGGAGGGCGTCGAGGCCTACTCCCGCCCCCGCCTGACCGCGGACGTCGCCGAGTTGATCGCGGCGTTGGGGTACGAGCGGGCCCACGTGGTCGGCCACGACTGGGGCGGGGCGGTGGCCTGGATGGTGGCGATGTACCGGCCGGAGGTGGTCGAGCGGCTGGTGATCCTGAACGCGCCGCACCCGCGCGCCTTCGCGAAGCATCTGCGCCGGCCCGGCCAGCTGGCGCGCTCCTGGTACATGTTCTTCTTCCAGCTGCCCTGGCTCCCCGAGGCGCTGATCCGCGCGGGCGACTACCGCCTGATCCGCCGGGTGCTGCACGACGAGGCTCGGCGTCCGGGCGGGTTCAGCGAGGCGGATGTGGAGCGCTACGTCGAGGCGGCAGCTCGCCCCGGGGCGCTGACCGCCTCGATCAACTACTACCGCTCGGCCATCCGCGACTCGTGGCGATCGATCTTCCGCCCGCCGCGCCCGGAGAGCGGCGACCGGCGGGATCGCACGGTGCGCGCGCCGACCCTGGTGATCTGGGGCGAGCAGGACAGCTTCCTCACCCCGCCGGTCGCGGACCCGGGCACCCGCTGGGTGCCCGATCTGCGCGTCGAGCGGCTACCCTCCGCCGCCCACTGGGTGCAGGTGGACGAGCCGGAGCGGGTCAACGCCCTCCTGCTCGAGCACCTCGGCGGCTGAGCCTCAATGCAACCCGATGTCGGCGACCTGGGGGTGCACCAGGCGCTCGAAGTCGGGGAAGGAGAGCACGATCGCCTCGTGGTGGGTGCCGCCCTCGAAGACGAAGGCGGCGTCGGTCACCAGCCCCGAGTCGACGACCACCGGCAGGCCGTAGACGTTGCCGAAGGGCGGCATCGCGCCGGTCTCGCAGTCCGGGAAGCTGCGATCGATCTCCTTCTCGGAGGCGAGCTCGACGATGCTCGCGCCCAGCACCATGCGCAGGGCGGAGAGATCGAGTCGGGTGTTGGCGCTCACCGCCGCGAGGACCGGCCGGCCGTCGGCCTTGACCAGGACGGTCTTGGCCATCATCCGGCCAGGGACGTGGAGCGCGTGGGCGACCTCGGGAGCGGTGAACTCCTCGGGGTGCGAGAGCACGTGGTAGTGGACCGCGTGCTCGTCGAGATAGTTCCGGAGCTTCCTTGCGATGGCCATGGTACGGATCCCCCGGCGGCCGACCTACAAGGTTCGTCCTCGCAGCCTCTCGACCGCTCGCCCCCAATATGCTTCCGGGGGCTGCGCGTGGCAGATCTCCCCGGTAGCCTCCCCTAGTCCGTGCCCTGCTCCAGGAGGTCGAAGATCTTCGGCCGGTCCGGCTCCCCGTCGAGGTAGGCGGCCTCCTCCAGGCGGCCGATCCTGCCGATGCCGCGCACCAGCACCTTGCCGTTGTCGGGGTAGACGCAGACCTCCTCGGGCTCCCGGTTGCCGATGGCCAGGTAGACCAGATCCTCATCGAAGGGGTTGGCCAGCTGGTGGGCGGTCTTGGTGCCGGCCGGGCAGGAGATGCAGTCTCCCGGGCCCACCTGCCGGAGCTGGTCTCCGTAGCGGAAGATCCCCCGCCCCGAGAGGATGTAGAACACCTCGTCCTCCAGCTGGTGGTAGTGGAAGGGGACGGTGGCCCGGCCCGGGGGGCAGACGGTGCGATTCACCCCCAGCTTGCCGCCCAGCGGCCGCATGGCAGGCGTCAGGGCCCGGTAGGACCCCCCCCAGTGCTCCCCGAAGAGGTGCTCCTGATCCTCGGCGTCGTCGACATTGAGAACCAGGGGCAGATCGTCAGACTTGCTCATGCCCCCGAGAATAAAACGGGAGGCGGCCGGAAGTCGCCGGCAATTGCCGGGAGGGCCGGTCTTCTGGCAGGTTCGCCTTCGCCATGCGCTCCGAGGTCCACCGGCTGAAGGTCAACGGAGAGGAGCGGGAGGTCACCGTCGCCGGCGACACCCCTCTGCTCTGGGTGCTGCGAGAGCAGCTGGGGCTGACCGGCACCAAGTTCGGCTGCGGTGAGCAGCTCTGCGGAGCCTGCACCGTCCTCATCGACGGCGCCGCCGAGCGCGCCTGCGGCACCAGCGTCGCCGACGCGGTGGGGAGCGAGATCCTCACCATCGAGGGGCTGAAGCAGGGAGGGGTCCTCCATCCGGTGCAGCAGGCCTGGCTCGACGAGCGCGTCTCCCAGTGTGGCTACTGCCAGCCCGGACAGATCCTGGCGGTGGTGGCGCTCCTCGGGGAGAGCCCGCGCCCCACCGACCGGGAGATCGATCTGGCCCTCGAGGGGAACCTCTGCCGCTGCGGCACCTACCCGCGCATCCGCCGCGGGGTCCACCGGGCCGCCGCGCTCCTGGCCGGAGAGGAGCCCACGTGAGCCTCACCCGCCGAGAGTTCCTGGGCAGCAGCGCGGCGGCGGGCGCCGGGCTGGTGATCGCCGCCCAGCTGCCGGCTTGCGGCGCGGGGCGCCGGCCGCCCCTCGACGCCGACCTGCCGGCCGGGACCTTTACCCCCAACGCCTGGCTGCGCCTCACCCCCGACGGCCGCATCCGCTTCTACCTGAGCCCGGTGGAGATCGGGCAGGGCACCCAGACCGGGCACGCCCAGCTCGTCGCCGAGGAGCTCGAGGTGGCGCCCGAGGCCGTGGAGGTCGTCCCCGCGCCCCCCGATCCGGCCTTCGCCAACCCCCTGATGGGGATGCAGGTCACGGGGGGAAGCACCGGCATCTCCTCCTTCCACGAGGCCGTCCGGGCGGCGGCGGCCCAGGCGCGCCTCTGTCTGCTCACCGCAGCATCCCGGCGCCTCGGGATCCCGCTCGAGCAGTGCCGCGCCCGGGACGGGCGGGTGCACCACCCGGGCGGCGAGAGCATCGCCTACGGCGAGCTGGTCGAGGCGGCCGCCCGCCTGCGGGTCGCCGCGCCGGAGCTGAAGCCCTCCGGAGCGTTCCGCGTGATCGGCAAGTCCGTGCCCCGCCTGGATTCGCCGGCGAAGCTCGAGGGGTCGGCGGTCTACGGCCTCGATGTCCAGCTGCCCGGTCTGCTCACGGCGGTCGTGATCCGGGCGCCCGAGCTCGGGGCGAGCCTGCGGGCGCACCGGACCCGCGAGGCCCGCGCCATGCCCGGCGTGGTGGCCGTCTTCCCGATCTCCCGCGGCATGGCCGTGGTGGCGAAGGGGTACTGGCAGGCACGGCAGGCCGCGAAGAAGGTCGAGCTGCGCTGGCACCGGCGCCACGAGCCCCCCCTCGACGATCGCGAGATCCGGCGGACCTACCGGGAGCTGGTCGAGACGCCCGGCAAGGTCGTCCACCGGAAGGGCAAGGTGGAGGAGGCCCTCGCGGGCGCCGCAACCGAGCTCGAGGCGGTCTACGAGCTGCCCTACCTCGCGCACGCCACGCTCGAGCCGCAGAACGCCACGGCCTGGGTGCGGGAGGGACGCTGCGAGGCCTGGGTGCCGACCCAGTCGGTGAGCATCGCCCGGCAGGTCGCCGCCGACGCCGCCGGGCTCCCCCTCGAGGACGTGACGATCCACACGACCTGGGTGGGTGGAGGCTTCGGCCGCCGCGCGAACCAGGACTTCCTCGCCGAGGCGGTCGAGATCTCCGCGCGTCTGCAGCGGCCGGTGAAGGTGATCTTCAGCCGGGAGGAGGACACGGCGGTCGACTACTACCGGCCGGCCTACGTCCACCGGGTCCGCGCCGGGATCGACGGCGAGGGGAAGATCGTCGGCTGGCACCACCGGCTGGCGGGGCAGTCGATCCTCGCCCAGGTCATCCAGGACTTCGCCGGCTCGGCCATGCCCGGCTGGCTGCCGGCCCGGGCGAAGCACTTCCTGGGCGAGGTCGCCGGGAACGCCCTGAAGCGCTCCGACCCCACCTCCTTCGAGGGCACCGAGGATCCCCCCTACGCCCTCGGGGCGCATCAGGTGGAGTACCACTGGCAGGACCCCGAGGTGCCGGTGGGCTTCTGGCGCTCGGTGGGTCACTCCTCCTCGGCCTTCGCGGTCGAGTCGATGATCGACGAGCTCGCCCACGCCGCCGGAAGCGATCCCCTCACCTATCGCCGTACGCTCCTCGCCGGAAAGGACGACGACCTGAAGGTGCTGGAGACGGCCGCCGAGGCCGCCGACTTTGGAGAGGCGCTCCCCGCGGGACACGGCCGTGGCCTGGCGATCCACCGGAGCTTCGGGACGATCGTGGCGGTCGTGATCGAGGTCTCGGTGCGCGGGGAGCGGGTGAAGCTCGAGCGCCTCGTCTGCGCCTTCGACTGCGGTCTGGCGGTGAACCCCGACCAGGTCCTGGCCCAGCTTGAGGGCAGCATGGTCTTCGGGCTCTCGGCCGCGCTCTTCCAGGAGATCACCCTGCGCGAGGGGCGGGTGCAGCAGGGGAACTTCGACAGCTTCGAGCTCCTGACCTTCGACGCGACGCCGCCAATGGAGGTGATCCGGGTGCCCAGCGATCGTCCCCCCCAGGGGGTGGGCGAGCCCGGGGTGCCGCCGGTGGCGCCCGCCCTCGCCGGGGCGATCTTCGCCGCCACCGGCAAGCGCCTGCGGCGCTTGCCCCTGCTGCCGGAGCTGAAGCGGCAGCGCTGAGCGGTCGGCCTCGCTCTCCCCTCTAGCTGGCGTCGAGGGTGCTGCGCACCCGCTCGGCCAGCTCTGCCAGGGAGAAGGGCTTGTGCAGCAGGCGGACCCCCGGGTGCAGGATCCCGTTCTCGGCGATCACGTCGGCGGTGTAGCCCGAGAGGTAGATCGTCCGCACCCCGGGCCTCTCCTCCGTGATGGCCTGGGAGAGCGCCCGGCCGTTGAGCCCGGGCATCACGACGTCGGTGATGAGGAGCTGGAACTCGAGGGAGGTGTCGCGGGAGAAGGCGAGGGCCTCCCGGGGATCCGCGAAGCCGTGCACCACGTAGCCGAGGCCCTCGAGCATCCGCCGGGCGACGTCCAGGATGTGGGGCTCGTCCTCCACCAGCACGATCGCCTCGCTCCCCTTGCGCACCACGACCGGTGCGGGGGCCTCCGCCCGGGCGGGGACCCCCACGTGGCGGCGCAGGTAGATCCGGAAGGTCGTCCCGAGGCCGGGCTCGCTGTAGAGGTTCAGGAAGCCCTCGTTCTGCCGGACGATGCCGTAGACCGTCGCGAGCCCCAGCCCGGTCCCCTTACCCTCACTCTTCGTGCTGAAGTAGGGCTCGAAGACCTGGGCCTTCACCGCGGGGGTCATCCCGGCGCCGGTGTCGCTCACCGCCAGCATGATGTAGCGGCCGGGGGCTGGCCCGGCCGACCAGGCGGGAACGGCCTCTGGCGCCTCCTCGAAGTCGCGGGCGCCGAGCTCGATCGAGATCTTTCCGTGCCCCTCGATGGCGTCGCGGGCGTTCACGCAGAGGTTGGACAGGACCTGATCGATCTGGCTGGGATCGATCAGCACCCGGGCGGGCTCGTCCATCGGGTGAAAGGAGAGGTCGACGTTCTCTCCGATGAGGCGCCGCATCATCTTCAGCAGATCGGCGACCTTCTCGTTGAGGTCGATCACCTGCGGTTCGGCGGCCTGCCGGCGGGCGAAGGCGAGGAGCTGGTGGGTGAGCGCCGCCGAGTGGCCCGCCGTCTCGATCAGCTGGTTGAGGTCGGCCTCGAGCTCGGGGCTCATCCCCTCCTCCTGTCCGCGCAGGAGGGCGAGGTCGGCGGTGCCCATGATGACGCTGAGCATGTTGTTGAAGTCGTGCGCCACCCCACCCGCGAGGCGGCCGACCGACTCCATCTTCTGCGCCTGCTGCAGCCTCTCCTTCGCCTGATCGCGCTCCTCCAGGAGGCGCTTCAGCTCGGCCGCCTGGGCCTCGCGTTCCTCGTAGTGCCGGGCGTTCCTCGCGGCGAGGGCGGTGATGTTCGCCAGGGAGCGCGAGAGATCGACCATGAGGGCAGAGACGCGCGTCGGCTCACCGACGGAGCCCGCCATGAACACCCCGACCACCTCGTCGTCGGCGATCATCGGGATCACCACGAGCGTCCGCAGGTCCCGCTGCTCGGCGGCCGCGCGCTCGGCGGGGGTGGAGGCCGTGGCCTGGAAGTCCTGGACGAGGAGGGGCGAGCGCGACCAGACGGCCTGCTCGATCGTGGGGTGATCCTGGCGCCGGGCGATCCGCAGGTGCTCGGGAAAGTCCGGCGGCAGCGGCGGGGTCGTCGCCATCAGGTGGAGCTGCTCACCCTCCAGGAGATAGATCGCCGAGGTGTCGAGGCCGACGAGGCTGGTGATCCCGTCGACCGCGGTCTGGGTCACCTGCTCGAGGTCCAGGGTGGCGCAGACCTGGTGACCGACCTCGACGATGACCGAGAGGCCCCGGCTGCGCTCGCGCAGCGTCGCCTCGTCTCCCGCACCTTCGGGCGGGCCGTGTCCGCCACCCCGTCTCACGCTACCCCCATCTCCCGGCGCCCCAGAGGCCGACGCAGAGGCCTTCGATTCTAGAGAGGCGAAGGGGCTGGGTCCAGACTCCCCTCCTGGAGAGCGGCGAGCCAGGCGCGCAGCGCCTCGGCGATCTCCACCGCCTGGCTCTTCTGCAGGTTGTGGCCGCCTGCTCCGAAGACCAGGCGAGGCCCCTCGGGCAGGGCGGCGTCGAGCTCCTCGAAGATCTCGGCCTCGATGAAGGGGTCGTCACCCGCCCAGGCCGTGAGGGTCGGGGCGGTGAGCCCCCGCACCATCCCGGCGATGGACTCGAAGGAGACCGCCGCCACGCTGGTGGCCAGGTGGATCAGGCTCTCGTCGGTGTAGTGGCCCCGGAAGCCGGCGCTGCCGAGGCCCCGGCGATAGAAGCGGCGCAGGGGCCAGCCCAGCAGCGGGGTCCGCAGGCCCAGGGCGAAGGCGCCGGGCATCGGGAGGCTGCGGAAGAGGCGGTGAGGTCGCAGGCCCACCGAGGCGAGGAGCGCCAGGGCGGGGAAGCGCTCCGGCCAACGCTGCGCCGCGGCGAGGGCGACGGGGCCTCCCATGGAGTGGCCCAGGATGCAGGCCCGCTCGATCTCCAGGGCATCGAGGAGCTCGGGGAGGAAGGCGGCCCGGCCCTCGATGGTGGCAAGGGGCGCGGAGGCGATCGGGGTGCCGCCGAAGCCCGCGAGATCGACCCGCACGAAGCGCAGGTGGGGCTCGAGGGCGGCGCCCAGCCAGCGGAAGTCCCGCACCGTGCCGGGCAGCCCGTGGAGAGCCAGCACCGGCAGCGCGCCCTCCGGGGACTCGCCGCGGTCGGTGAGGCTCACCGGGCCGCAGGAGAGCGAGAGCACGCGCGGCTCGGGATCGGAGGGACGCTCAGGGTGCATGATCGAAGGGGCTCTCCCGCGCGGGACGGCGGGAGGCCGGCCCTCAGGGCGTGAGGAAGCGGCCCCGGATGACGAAGTCGGGGTTCGCGCCGTCCTGCCAGGTGAGGAAGAAGCGGCCGCCGCCCAGGGCGATCAGGCTCAGGGGGTAGGGGGCGGCGTTGGTGGTGCCCACCTCGCCGGCCCCGGAGAGGGTGCCGTCGCTGGCGACCCGGACGAAGTGGACCTCGTTCGAGAGGCCGCCGAGGTTGCGGTACCAGGCGACCATCGCGCCGGTCTCGTCGGCGGCGACCACCGGCGAGTGATCCGTGCCCGGGTCGCCCAGGTTGATCAAGAGCCCGCCGGGCAGGCGGAGCCGCGGCTGGTTCATGCCGGCGTAGGCGAGCCAGGTCTCGCTGCCGTGGCTGGCGAGGGAGGGGTGAGTCCCACCCGCGCTGCCGCCGATGGGGGTGGCCGCGGCCGGGGCGCCGGCGCCCTCGGCCAGGCTGGAGGTGGTGACGCCCGTGCTGCCGCCCCCATCGTCCCAGGCCACCTGGAGGGTCCGGGCGCCGTCGAGGCTCACCGTCGGGTTCACCTGCCCGATCGCGGGCCGGAGGTCCCAGTCCCAGCTCTCGCCCACCAGCGAGGCGTCCGCGTCGAGGTGCTGTCCGTAGGCCTGGAAGGCGGTGGCGTCGGCGTGGCCCCAGGCGCCCACCAGGGTGAAGCCTCCCTGCGCGCGCGGGGCGATCTGCGGCATCCAGGCGTTCTGCTCGTTGACCACGCCGCCGCGCCGGGCCGCCAGCTCGGTGGGGCCGGTCAGCGCCGCTCCCTCGGCGTCGTAGAGGCGGAAGTGCGTGTCGAGGTTGTAGGGGGCGGTCTGGTTGTCCGACTGCCAGGCGACGAGCACCCGCTCACCGCTCCCGACGATGGCGGGATCGAGCTGGTTGATGGTGTCGTCCGCGCTCACCGCCCAGGGCTCGCCGATGGGCGCCCCGTCGCAGGAGAGGCGCAGGGCCTGGATGGAGAAGTTGCCGCCCTCGCTGGGGTGAGAGTAGGCGACCCAGATCTCCTGGTTGGCGAAGGCCGCCGCCGCGTGGATCTGGGTGAGGGGGCCGAGGGTGTCGAGGGCCAGGTTCTCGGTGGGTGGGGTGAGGTCGGCGCAGGGGGTGTGGTTCGTGCCGCCGTCGCCTCCACCGTCCCGGCCGTCGTCGTCGGCGGGGGTGCCGCAGGCCAGGCTCAGCGCGAGGAGGGGCAGGAGGAGGGCGAGGTGAGCAGCGGGCTTCTTCATCGCCGCCTCGAATAGCCGATCGGCCCCCTCCTTGGCGAGGGACCCCGCCCGGCGGCTACTCGGATCCGGGCGGGTCGAGGGAGGAGAGGACGGCCTCTCGCAGGCCCCGCAGCTCTCCCTCGAGGAGGACGCCCGGGGCGGCCCCCTCGCTCTCGCGGGTCTCGTAGGTGAGCTCGAGCCCCTCGCCGGCGAGGGCCTCCTTCAGGCCGGCGGCGCCGAGCTCCATCAGCTCATCCCAGCCGAAGGGGTCGGCGCTGCAGCGCAGCTCCAGGTGGAGGCGCAGGGTGTCGGCGTCGATGAGGTCGATGAAGCCCTCGAGGCGCTGGCACTCGCCGAGGGCGGCGCCCCCGGCGGAGGGCTGCGGGTCGCCCTCGAGCGCAGCGAGGGCCAGCGAGCGGATCAGGGGGACGTCGAGGCGCAGCACCCCGGTGGCGTCTCCCGGGCCGCGCAGCGCCGCCAGCGCCTGACCCAGCTCCGAGCCGCGCGCGCCTGCCTCGCCAGCCGCGTCGAGGTGATCGAGGCTCCGCTTCAGAGGCTCGAGCCCGGTGGCCATCAGGATGCTGCCCCCCAAGAGGCTGAAGGCGCCGTCGGGCCCGTCGAGGATCGTACGGCCCCGGTGCTCGACGAACTCCTCCTTCGCGCTGCCCTCCTCGAGGGCCGAGATCCAGTCCAGGCTGCGGGCGTACATCCGGGGCAGGTGGTCGAGGTTGATTGCGCCGACCACCGTGGGCTCGCCCTCCTCGCCCTCCTCTCCGGGGTGGAGCACGACGATCCCCTCGATGGGGAAGAGCCAGCCGAGCTGCTGCCGGTTGGAGCTGTTGCCGGCCTGCTGGAGGAAGCGCAGGGGCGCGGGCAGCCCGGCGCGCTCCGCGCTCTCCCGCTGGGCGGCCGCGAGGGCGTCGAAGAAGGTGTCGACCACCGCCTCCACGCCCGGGTCCTCGAGGTTCGCCTCGACGAACAGCACCCCGATGGCCTCGTCGTCCACCAGGGAGGCGAGCTCGATCTGCCCGGGGGTGGTGGCCAGGTAGAGCGCCGCCCCGCCCGCGAGGAGGCAGCTGCCGAAGAAGAAGACCCCCGCCACGATGGCGCAGCCCAGCAGCACCCGGGTGGCGCCGCTGCGGCCTCGCGTGAGCGAGGGGCGGGGAGGAGAGGCGGCGGTGCTCATCGAGGCCGAGCTTATGATGGTTGCGCCGCCGGAGCCTCCTGCTAACCTGCGGTGGTCTTGGGAGCGCAGGATTCCAACCGTCACCTCGTCTTCCGGGCGGGCAACGCCTGGGCCGCCGTGCCCGTGCCCGCGGTCCTCGAGATCCGGGCGCTGCCCGAGTACACACCCCTGCCCGGGCAGCCGCGCTTCATGCGTGGCCTGATCGTCGTCGACGAGAAGATCGTGCCGGTGATCGAGCTGGGCGAGGCGCTGGGCCTCGAGGCCGAGGAGACCGAGTCCAAGGTCCGCCGCGGGCGCCTGGTCGTCCTCGGCCAGGAGAAGCGGCGGATGGGGATCCACACCTCCCGGGTGCTGGGCTTCGTCGATCTGCGGGAGGAGGAGCGGGCCGGGGTCGAGGTCCTCGCCGGGCCGATCGCCGCCATCGCCGAGGAGGCCTACATGGCCCTCGACGGCTGGGTCGCGGTCTCCACCTTCGACAAGCTCTTCGGGCACGTCCGCGGGCTCATCACCCGCTGATCCGGGACCGGTTGCCCGGCGCCCCGCCTCAGAGGAGGAGGGCCGCGGCGGCGGAGGCCGCCAGGGGAACGGTCAGGTTGTCGTCCAGCGGGCCGGAGTAGAGCTCGGCCAGGGCGCCGGCGAGGGCGGCGCCGACGCTCATCCGCAGGATCACCCAGCCGCCCAGCTCGGGGGCCACCAGGGAGAGGAGGAGCACGCCGAAGACGAGGGAGGCGCCGACGAAGGCCAGGCTGCCCTCGAGGGTCTTCTCCCCGAAGAGGCGCCGGCGTCCGAAGTGCTTGCCCACCAGCGAGGCCGCCGGATCCCCCAGGGCCAGGACCAGCACGCCCAGCTCGACGGCGGGCCTCGGCAGCCAGACGACGCCGACCAGGAGGGCGCCCACGTACCAGACGGCCGAGGGGACGTGGAGGTGCTCGTGCGGCCGCGAGATGGCGCCGAAGAGCCGCTCGACCATCTTCTCGTTCACGACCGGTGAGATGCGCCGACCCAGATCCAACAGGATGAAGGCGAAGAAGATCGCCGCGGCCAGCCCGGCGACCACCAGCCGCTGCCCGAGCAGCTCGTAGATGGCGATGCCGATGAGGCCGCTGCTGATGTGGAAGAGGTTCCGGGCGTAGTTGCGCGGCTTGAGCCGGGCCAGCCGGCGGCCGGCGGGCAGCGCGAGCTCGGCGTTCTTCGCCTCGAGGTGGAGGGCCTCGTAGGTGTGCGCCAGGGCGCGCCAGCGCGCGCGCAGCTCGGCGGCGCGGGGCACGGAGCTCTCGAGCTCCCGGCCCAGGGCGGCGAGCTCGGCCGCGGCGGCATGGAAGTGCGACGAGAGCTCACCGGCCGAGGCCTCGGCGACCTGGCGCAGCCGCTCGGTGAGACGGGTGGCCTGCTCCGAGAGGCCCTCGGGGAGCCGGGCCCGCCGGAAGCGGGTGCCCAGGGACTCGGTGAGGGCCACGAAGTCGTGCAGGTCGCAGATGGAGAGCGAGAGGGCGTATTCGGGCGACATCGCCCACCCTGACTACCACCCGCGGACCCGCCCCCCGGGTCATGGTTCGGTCAGGATTACCGTCCGTGAACCAGCTTGCGCTCCCCCTGGGGGAAGTGGACGGTCATCTTGGTGCCCTGGACGCTCTGGACGACGCCCTCCCCGAAGGAGGGGTGGACGACGCGATCGCCCGGCGCGAAGCGCTCCTTCGGGTGGTAGCCGCGTGCCGGGCGCCCGGGATCGGCCGTGACGGGGGGCGCCTTCGCCGCCGCGCTCTTGCGCGTGGTGACCCCGCCGCGAGGCGCCTTCGCCGCGCTCGCCCCGGCGCCGCCGGGCCGCTTCAGGCGGTGTACCCCACCACACTGCTTGCACTGCACCTTGGCGATCTTGTCGTCCTTCTTGGACACCACCACGTGCCAGACGTCGCCGCACTTGCGGCAGATGGACTCGATGTCGGCTCCGATCGCCTCGCTCATGCGGCCACCCTATCCTGCTTCGCTCCGGGGAGGGCTGCGTCGAGGGTGAGAATCGACCGGAGCGTTCCGGCGCAGCGGTGCACCCAAAACGAGTCAGCGCCGGGCACCGGAGGGGGAGAGCGGGCCGATCCCGGGCAGATCCGCGCTGGCACGCCCCTCGCAGAACCGTGAGGCGACCACGAGAGAGGAGGTCGGGATGAGCACGGCAAAGGCAACGGTGATCGCCCACCCCGCGGCGGTCCGCGAGGTCACCGGCTGGCGGAGAGGCCGGCCGATCGAGGATCCGGAGAAGATGAAGCGCTGGGGCTGGGTGACGGCCCGCCCCTCCGAGTTCCTGGTGCACTGCCGGCGGGGCCGGGTGCTGGAGGACTCGAGCGGCCAGGGCGCGACCTGCTTCAAGTGGCCCATGGACTCGGTGGCGGTGGTGCCGACCTCCCTGCAGCGCGTGCAGTTCACCGCCGATCAGGTGACCCGGGAGAAGGTCGGGGTGGCGGTCACCGGCCTCGCGGTCTACCGGATCGCGAACCCCCTGCTCGCCTTCCGGCTGCTCAACTTCTCCTTCCCGGAGCGGGCGCAGGAGAAGCTCGACGAGGTGCTGGTGGAGATGCTCATCGGCGCCTGCCGCCGCCTCATCGCCAACCTCGAGGTCGAGGCCTGCCTCACCCAGCGCAAGTCCGCCCTGGCCGAGCGCCTCCTCCAGGAGATCGCGCCGGTGGTCGGCGGCAGCGGCCGGGCGCGGGACGCCAGCGACCAGGGCTGGGGGGTGGTCGTCGACACCATCGAGATCCAGGAGGTGCGTGTCCTCTCCGACTCGGTCTTCGAGGCCATGCAGGCGCCCTATCGCTCGCGCATCGATCGGGAGGCCCGGGAGGCGCGGGCCGAGGCCGCCCAGCTGGCCACGCTGCGCGAGGCCGAGGCCCAGCAGCGGATGCAGGAGGCCCGCCTCGAGGGCGAGGCCGCGGTCCGGACCCGGCAGGCCGAGCTCGCCCGGGAGGCGGCCGAGCGCAAGATGCAGGACGCCATCCGGGAGAAGGAGCGGCTGGTGCAGGAGGCGGCCGCCGAGGTCGCTGCCCACGAGACGCGGATGCAGGCGGCGGCGGTGCGCGCCGAGCTCGAGACGAGCGAGGCCCGGGGCCGTCACCTCCTGCGCCAGGAGGAGGCGAGGCTGCTGCGCTTCGAGCGCCTCCTCCACGCCGAGGGAGAGCTGAAGCTGGCCGAGATCCGGCGCCTCGACGCCGAGTCCGACGCCCGCCGGACCCTGGCCGAGAACCTCCCCGAGCTGGCGCAGGCCGTCGGGGCGCGCTTCGGCGAGGTGAAGATCACCCAGATCGGCGGCGGGGAGAGCCCCTTCGCCTCCATCGCCCAGGCGGTGGCCTCCCTCCTCGAGCTGGCCCGGGAGGGCTGAGGCTCGCCTCCGTCCCCGGCCTGCCTGTAGATTGCCAGGGTGGGCCGGGAGAGAGGGAGAGCCTGGAAGCTCGTCGGTGCGCCGCTGCTGATCACGCTGCTCTGCACACCGGGTGGCGTGCGCGCCGAGGAGCCCGGCCGCGAGGGCCAGGGCTCCGGCGACGCCACCGAGGCCTCGGTGGGAGAGGGGGACGCTCCCTGGATGCCCCTCTTCGAGCTCTCCCTGGCGGACACGCAGTTCTTCGCCGGTGGCGCGGTCCCCGACGAGCTCGAGCAGATCGTCCCGACCTCGGCCGCGCTCTTCCTCGGGGAGCTCTTCCTCACCTACCGGTGGCGGCTGCTCACCTTCTTCCACCTCCCCCTCACGCCGGAGCGCAGCATCGTCGAGGGCGAGCTCGTCACGACCTACTCGCCGCCGGCGATCGCCGCGGGGCTCTCCTACGCCCCCTGGTGGAAGGACTTCCGGGAGAAGCGGCGCCTCGAGCTGCAGGTGGCGCTGGTGGGCGGCGTCTTCCTGCGCAAGGAGCCACGCTACTTCCCGATGACGGCGGTGCGGCTCTACCTGCTGCACGCGGAGGACATGGGCATCTACCTGGGGATGGCCTACGCCTTCGCCCCCGGCACCTTCGGCCTGATCTACGGCTTCGGCTACCGGTTCTGAACTCGCGGCGCATGCCACCTCGTGCGAGAATCCCCGCCGTGAAGAGGATGGGGGAATGAGCGTGACCGGGACCCGGCCGAGGGTGGAGGCCCCCCTCGAGGCCCTCGAGGCCTTCTTCAGCACCGAGGTCATCCGCGGTGAGCGGATCGTCGCCTGGACGAGGCTGGTCCTCGCCGTCACCGGGCTGGGCAACGAGGTCTACATCGGGAAGTTCCCGGGGACCGCGGGCGCCACGGTGGACTCCACCCTGACCACCACCGGTCTGGCGCTGGCCTTCGCCTACTCGCTCTTCACGCTCCTGACCCTCAAGCGTGCGGGCAAGACCACCGAGCTGCGCCTCTTCCTCTCGGTGACCGTGGACGCGATCCTCATCTGCCTGGTCACCTGCGGCGACATCGTCCAGCCCGACCCGAACTACCACGGGCTCCTGCGGGAGACGAGCGTGGGCCTCTTCTTCCTGGCGGCGATGGCCGCGGGGGTCCGCCTCTCCGGCCGGGTCGCCATCGGGGGCTCGATCATGTTGCTGCTGGTGGGCATCGGGATGGTCATCGCCGACACCACCCTGCAGCCCGACTACGTGCGCTACGGGGAGGAGGAGATCATCCTCTGCCTGATCCTGCTGCTGGGCTCGACGCTGCTGGGCTACACCGGCGCCTCGCGGACCCGGAACCTGGTCTTCCGGGGCGCGAACTTCGCGGTCGAGGCCGAGCGGACGCGGCAGCGCTTCGGCGTCTACGTCTCCAAGGAGGTCGCCGATCAGGTCCTGAAGGACGACGAGACCAAGAAGGGAGGGCGCCGCCAGCCGGTGGCCGTGCTCTTCTGCGACCTGCGGGGCTTCACCCGCTACGCCGAGAAGACGCCGCCCGAGCAGCTGGTCACCGAGCTCAACGACTACCTCGACGCCATGCTGGCGGTGGTCCGCGAGGAGGGGGGCTGGCTCGACAAGTACATCGGCGACGCGATGATGGTCGTCTTCGGGGTCGGGTCGCCCCGGGCCGACGACGCCTCGCGCGCGATCCGGACGGCGGCCGGGATGCGCACCGCCCTGATGCGCCACAACGAGGAGCGCAAGCGAAAGGGGAAGCCTCCCTTCGCCCACGGCATCGGCGTCCACCACGGCAGCGCGATCGTGGGGAACATCGGCACCGAGGACCGGCTGCAGTTCACGGTCGTCGGTGACGTGGTCAACCTCGCCAGCCGCCTCGAGGCGGCCACCAAGCAGGTGCAGGTCCCGGTCCTCATCTCCAGCGTCGCGGCCCACGTCGCCCGCGGCGCCCCGGGCAAGGGCCTCCCGGCCCTGCGGGAGGTGGGCAACCACGAGCTCCCTGGCCGCAGCGGCAGCTTCGATCTCTACACCCTCGAGAGCGAGTCCCGTGCGGCGACCTACGACCCGGGCTTCGAGGACGAGACCTCCGGCGACTTCAAGCCGATCCACAGCCGCTGAAGCAGGCCTAGCGGGGCTCGCGGCAGGGCAGGAGCCCCAGCCAGGGCCGCCGGGCGGGCAGGCGGTGGAAGTCCCGGTCGGCGAAGCGGGCGGGGTGGCGGCGCGCCAGGGGCGTCTCCCGGGTCGGCGCCTCGAAGGGGAGCGCCGCGCAGTCCGGGCGGAGGGGCTCTCCCCCGAGGCGCGGCGGCTCGCCTGCCTCGAGCTCCTCCCGCGTGAAGCCGTAGCAGCCCGAGTCGAGGTAGACGAAGCAGGGCAGCGCGCCGTCCTCGCCGGTCTCGACCCGCTTGCCCGCGGCCTCGAGGAGGTAGGCCGGGAAGGCGAGCTGCACTCGCCGGCCGGGAGACCAGCGCGGGGCGCTCACGACCCGCAGCGCGCCGGGCAGGTGCGCCACGCTCTCCCTGACCTGCAGGAAGGCGAGGTCGTGGAGGTCGGCGGGCAGGGTGAAGGAGAGGCCCGGCAGGCTGGCGCCGACGAGGGCGAGCCCCACCCCCAGGGTCATCGCCCGCTGGCGCAGCGGCGGCGCGAGGAGGACCAGCGCCGCGGCGGCGAGCAGCAGGAAGAGGTGCGGGGCGCTCTGGTAGCGGATGAGGTCCGTACGGCAGGTGAGGGCCACCTTCCAGCTCGGGAGGGTGAGGAGGAGGGGCGCGGCGAGGAGGGTGAGCCCGAGCAGCGGGCGGCGCCGGTAGAGCAGGGTGAGCACGCCGAGCAGCGCGAGCAGGAGGAGCAAGGGGGAGGCGAGCTCGCTGCTCTGGCCGAGCATCTGCCCCACCGTCGAGAGGTCGCTCCCCGCGCCGCGCTCGGCTCCCTCGGCGAGGTGGCCCCCGAGGGTGTAGAGGTGGGCGAGGCTCACGCCCCCGAGGAGGAGGGCGGGGGCGAGGAGGCGCAGGAGGGCGGGGCGGCGGGGTCCGCGGCAGGCCGCCAGGGCGAGGAGGAGGGCGAGCGGGCCGAGGAGGAGGGTGACCACGCGCAGCTGCACGGCCACCGCCACCGCCAGGGTCCCGCCGCCGAGGCGCAGCAGGCGGTCGGGCAGCGAGAGGCCCTCGTTCAGCCCCCGGGCCAGGGCCCAGCTCCCGCCGAGGAAGAGGAGCAGGGCGAGGGGCCAGGGGCTCTCCGAGAGGGAGAGCCGCAGGTGGCCCGGGTGCAGGGCCAGCCCCAGGGCGGCCACCCCCCCGACCGCCCAGCTGCCGGTGAGGCGGCGGGCGAGGAGGAGGAGCGCCGGCACGCTGAGGGCTCCGGCCACGGCGGCCGCGAAGAGGGGCCAGTCGGGGCTCTGGAGGAGCGCGGCGGCGGGCGCGAGGAGGCGGCGGTAGGCCGGGCCGTAGAGCTCGGCCCGGGCCAGCCCTTCGCCGGGCCAGAGCCCGGCCAGCCCGCCGAGCTCGAGGACACCGTGGCGATCGGCGTGGAGGGGGGCCCAGGGGGGGAGGAGGAGCCGGCCGAGGAGGGCCAGGAGGAAGAGCCCGCCGGTGGCGGCGAGGAGCCGGCCGGGGGGAGGCGCGCGCCGCCAGGCGCGGAGGAGATCACCGAGGAGGAGGAGGGCCGCCAGGAGGAAGAAGGTCTCGACCACCAGCCACTGGGGGAGGAGGGGCTCCCGGGTGGGCTCCGGCACCACCTCGGACTCGGGGTCGGCCTGGAGCGCGGCGCGGAGCGCGCCGACCCGCCGGGCGAAGCTACCGTCGTCCCGCGCCCGGAGGCGCTCGATGAAGGCCCGGGCGGCGGCCTCGAAGGCCGGGGGGGCGTCCGGGGGCAGCTGGACCTCGAAGCTCGGCGTGGCGAGGGGCGCCGCGCCGCCCGCCACCGGCAGGAGGAAGAGCTCCCCCTCGCCCTCCGGGCCCTGGAGCGCGACCACGATCCTCGCCTGCTCGATCTTCACGTCCCCGAGGCGGTGCGCGCCGGGGAGGGGCGCGTCCCCGGGCCGGGGCAGCACCAGCGCCGACACCTCGGCCTCCATCCCCGGGGGGATCGCGAGCCCGGCCACCGCGGAGGCCGGCAGGATCAGCGCGGCGAGGAGCGCGGCCTTGATCCGGAGGTGCAGGAGGCAGCCCTCCAGCGGCTCAGGCCGGGACGACCCTGGCACCGCCGTGCATCTCGCCCGCCTGAAGGGCCGCGGAGATGCAGGCGCCCTGCGCCACCGTACGATCCGGCGCCAGGTCGTAGAGCGGCCGCTTGCCGAAGTAGCTCTCGACGGCGGCGCGCACCGCGGGGAGGTAGGTGCTTCCGCCGGCGAGGATGACATCGTCGATCGCCTGGACCGGGAGGCCGGCCTCGAGGAGCACCTCGTCGCAGAGGGCGAAGCTGCGCTGGACCAGCTCGTGGATCGCCCGGTCGAAGGCCTCGCGGCCGATCTCGAGGGTCTTGCCGGCGAGGGTGGGGTCGATGATGTCGAGGCGGACGGTCACCGAGGGCTGGAGCGAGAGGGCGAGCTTCGCCTTCTCGGCGGCGACCAGGAGGCGGGCGAAGATGCTGCGCTCACCGCGCAGATCCCAGCGGTGCTCCTGCAGGACGCGGTTGGCGATGAGGTTCGCCAGGGCGTGGTCGACGTCGTCGCCGCCGAGGTAGGGGTCACCCCCCGAGGCGATCACCCGGTGGGAGAGTCCGCGGACGCGAAGGACCGCGAGGTCGAAGGTGCCACCCCCCAGGTCGTAGACCGCGACGTTCCGCTCTCCGGAGAGGCGCTCGAGGTAGGGCACCACCGCGGCGTAGGGCTCGTCGATGGTGCCCACCCGGTTGAAGCCGGCCTTGCGGGCGGCGTTGCAGAGGGAGAGCACCTGCTCGGGGCCGTAGGAGGGCGGGACGCAGAGCACGGCGTTCTTCAGCTCGCCGGCCGGGAAGCCCGCGTAGTGCCGCACGACGCTCAGCTGGTGGGCGATCACGTCGACCGGGAGGAGCTGGCCCTTGCGGGTGATGAAGCGGGGGACACCGTCGCCGCCGCGCTCGAGCTTCATCGGCGTCGACTCCCGGAAGTCCACGACCTCCTGATCGAACCAGCGGCGCCCGGCGATGCGCTTCACCGAGTAGAGGGTGTTCTCGGGATCGATGCCGCGGCGGAGGGCGGCGCGGGCGCCCACCTGAACGCGATCACCCGGCAGGTAGGCCACCACCGAGGGGGTCAGCTCGAGGCCGTCGGAATCTCGCAGGAGCTGGGGCTTTCCCTGCTTCCACACCGCCACCAGCGTGGTTGAGGTCCCGAAGTCGATTCCGACGATTCCCATCCCAGGAGGACTCCCTTTCTTCGCCGATCCCCACCTTGCACCGGCCCGTACATCATAGCCCCTGCGGAGCCGTGACGCTGATCACAAATACGAAAGGGCCGGGAAAAACGGACAATGAAGGGGCGACCGGGGTGGGTGGATGTGCCGAAAGCCCGGTCGGGCCGGCGCCGGATCAGGCCCCCGAGCCTCGGATCCGGGCCAGAACGGCTCTCGCGGTGCAGGAGAGGCCCTCGGGATCCAGGGCGGCCTCCAGGCGGCGCTGCAGGAGGGTCTCATCGAAGGCTTCCTGGCGTCCGGCGGCGTCGAGGTCGTGCCAGGCCGGCGCGGAGCGCAGGCGGCCGCCCGGCGATCGCTCCCGGTGGGCGGTGGTGACGGCCTCGATGAGGGCGGCGCGCTCGCGATCGGTCATGGTCTGACTCCTCCCAGGTCCGCGCCCTGGCGCTCGAGGCAGTCGGCGAGCAGGCGCCGGGCCCGGCCGACGTTCTGGAGGAAGGTGTTGGTGCGCATCCCCAGCCCGCCGGCCAGGGTGGTGTCGGACTCACCGCCCGCGGCGTGCAGGCGCGCGGTGAGGGCCCGGGCCGGCTGGCGCGGCAGCTTCTCCCGGCAGTAGGCGATGAGGCGGCGCAGGAGGGGGTCCGGTGGCGGCGCCTCGGCCGGGGCCTCCTGGAGGATCCGCTCCAGGTCCTGGGCGTCGAGAGGGGCCGGGCGCTGCCGCCGCAGCTCGCTCACCGCGAGGTTGCGGGCGATCCGCACGGCGAGGCGCAGCAGGCTCTCTCCCCGGCCGTCGGGCACCACTCGCGGGGCCACCTGCCAGACGCGCAGCAGCGTCTCCTGCACGATGGGCTCGGTGTCGAGGGTCGTCGCGAAGCTCGAGAGGGAGAGGCGCAGGCGCGCCTCGACGCCGGCGACCCAGCGCCCGAAGGCGTCCGGATCGCCGGCGGCGATGAGCGGGAGGAGGTGGTCGAGATCAGCCATCGACGATCCGGACCTCCAGGGCCGAGCCCGCCGAGCGCAGGTGGAGGACGAGCACCTCCGCGATCTCCGGGGCCGCGCCCGGCTCGACGATGAGGGTGATCTTCAGGCGCTGTCCCGCACCATGGAGACCGTCGCGGGTGGTCGAGCGGGGATCGACCGCGGCCTCGATCAGGGCGGTCGATCCGTCCGCGAGCTCGACCTCCAGCTCGGCGTCGAGGAGGGGCGCCCAGTCGAGCTCCCCGTCGAGCTCGAGCTCGAAGGTGAAGCTCCGGTCCTGGCGTCGCAGGAGGCGGGCGATCAGCTGCCGGACCTCGTGGAGCTCGTCCTCGCTGTCGAGGCGCCCTGCGTCCAGGAGGGAACGGGCGTCGTCGAGCTCGAACTCTTCGGGCGCTCCGCTACCACCGAAGCCCTCGGCCGCCGACTCCTCCATCCAGCCCTTGGCCTCTTCCTTCCTCGCCCCGCGGCTGCGGTCGAAGAGGCCGCCGAGGGAGAGGGAGCGCCGCTTGGCCCCTGCCGCCCGGCCGGCCGGGGCCATCGGCGCCGCGGCCGCGAACACGCCGGTGATCGGCGCGGCCGGGGGGAGCGGGGCGGCCGCCCGCAGCCCGAGCCGCTCGATGCTCATCCCGTGGGGCAGGGCCTGGGGGAGGCGCTCGTGGCGGGTGGGGTCCCGGGGATCCACCGTGGCCTCCTTCGTGACCGCGATCCACGAGGTGAGCCGGGTCGCCACCTGGAAGGCGAGCCCCCGGGCCTCGATCTCGCGATCGACCTCACTCGCCTGGCGGCCCCCCGCCAGCTCGAGCTCGAGGTCCTCGATCTCCTCGCGGGCGACCAGCACCGTCACCGGGCCGGTGACCTCCGCGGGCGCGCTCGCCGGCACCGCGAGGGTCTGCTCGAAGAGCCCCTCCGCCGTGCGGCCCGTGATCCGCAGCGCGCCGCCCTCGGCCTTCAGGCGCAGCCCGAGGAGCGCGGGCTGGCCGACGAAGAGGTCGGGGATCCGCGCCGGGGCGAAGGAGCGCAGCGCGCTGCCCTCGAGGCGCAGATCGACGACCAGGGGCGCCTCGGTGGCGGCGACCAGCCGCCGGGCGGCCGGATCCGCGTCCTCGTCGAGACCCAGGATCAGCTCCTGTCCGCGGCCGGCGCGGGAGACGGGGCCGGTGAGGGAGCGGTTCACCCCGGAGCCCACGCCCACGCAGTGCACGCGGGAGCCGGCCGGCAGGTGACGCGCGACGGTGGCGACGATCTCCTGCTCGAAGCCGATGAGACCGTCGGTGACCAGGACCACCTGCCGCTGGGCCTCGCCGCGCAGGCTCTCGAGGGCCGCGAGGATGCCCTCCTTCATCTCGGTGGCGCCCCCGGCCGAGAGGCTCGCCACCCACTTCAGGGCCCGCCGGCGGTTGCGCTCGGTGGCGCTCACCGCCTTCTTCTCGAAGCGGCGGGCCGCGCTCGAGAACTCGATCAGCTCCAGGGTGTCGCGAGCGCCCAGGGTCTCGATCAGGGCCGAGGTCACCGCCTGGGCCTGGCGCAGCGGCTCGCCGTGCATCGAGCCGCTGGTGTCGAGCAGCACGATGAGGTCCCGGGCCACGGGCTCGAACCGGGCGTCCTTGCGCGGCGGCACGAGGGTCAAGAGCCCGAAGGCCTCGTCGGCGTGGGCGTGATCCGGCGCCGGGCGGGAGAGGCGCAGGCCCGTCCGGACCTCACCCGCCGCCACCGGCCAGTGGACCACCAGGTCCCGGTCGAGGGCCGCCCCGGTCTCCGAGGCCAGGCCGACGATCCGCGCGGCGCCCTCGCTGCGCACGTGCAGGTGGTGGCTGGGCGAGCCGGGCTCCCCGCCCGCCAGACGATCGGCGATGCGCAGGACGAAGCCGGCCCGGGGCGTCGTGCCCGCCGGGCTCACGTCGACCTCCACCGCGGCGGCGTCCGGCACCCGGCCGGCCGCGCCGAGGTAGCGCGGGGCGACCACGGTGGGGAAGCGCCAGGACCAGGCGCCCTCGGCCAGCCAGTCCAGGCGCTGATCGATCACGATCCGCGCGACCACGGTCTCCCGCGGCGGGAGGTTCCCGACCTCCTGGGTGAAGAGGCTGCTGCGATCCTGCTCCAGCAGGGCGGCGGTCCGGCCCAGGGCGAGCGCCTCCTCGAAGCGCTCGCGGGCGCTCTCCCGCCGGTCCACCTCGCCGATCACCTCGAGGGCGCCCAGGGTGAAGGAGAAGCCGCTCACCGCCCCGCGCTCGGGCAGGGGAAGCTGATAGGTCACGGCCAGGGGCTCGTCGTGTGGGTTCTCGAAGGTCTGCTCCAGGATCACCCGGGCGAGGCCTCCCTCGGCCTCGACCTCGAGGCGGGCCTCGCGCAGGGGAAGGGTGCGTCCGTCGGCGGCGACCAGGCGGCCTCCGCTGCTGCGATCGTCGGGGGTGGGGCGGGAGAGGGCGGTCTGCGGCATCATGGCGATTGTCCTCCAAATGGGGGTCTCGAGAGGGGCTTCATCGAGACCAACGCGAGGAGGGGCCGGACGGTGACACACTTTCTTTACGGCCTCGCATCCGGGGGGAGGAGGCCCATGCTCACCGTCCTCCCCCGCGGGGCACCCCCCCCGGTGCCCGCCGCCCCTCCCGGGGACAGGCGGAGCCGAGTGACTAGGGTGCCCGGACCATCCCAAGAAGGAGTCGCTCCCCGATGAAGAAGCTCGTCCTCCTGCTCGTCGTGCTGGGCCTCGTCGCCCTCGCCTTTCCCCTGATCAACCTCGCGGTCGGCTCCGGCGCCGGGGTCCACTTCGGCGAGGGATCGGGGGGCACCCCCGAGTACCAGGCCGCCATGGCCGTGCTGGCGCAGAAGTGCGGCGACTGCCACGCCGCCGAGGGCAGCCGGCCCTTCTACGCCAGCTTCCCGGTGGCCAGCGCGATGATCGCCGAGCACGTCGAGGAGGCCCTCGAGCACTACGACATGAGCGCCCTCCTGGCGGGCAGCCCGACCCAGGCGGTGGACGAGGTGGCCCTGGCGCGCCTGCAGCTCACCCTCGAGTACGGGCCGACGATGCCGCCGCCGAGCTACACCCTCCTGCACTGGGACGCCTCCTTCTCGGAGGCCGACCGGGAGCTCGTGATGAAGTGGGTCCGGGCCGAGCGGGCGGCGCGCCACGCGGCCCCCGGGGTGGCCGAGGCCCTGCGAGGAGAGCTGCTGCGGCCCATCCCCACCCCCGAGGTGAAGGACCCCGCCAAGGTCGCCCTGGGCCGGAAGCTCTACCACGACGTCCGCCTCTCGAAGGACGACACGATCTCCTGCGCCTCCTGCCACGACCTCGCCAAGGGGGGCACGGATCAGGCTCCGGTCTCCACCGGCGTCGACGGCCAGAAGGGTGGGATCAACTCGCCGACCGTCTTCAACGCCGCGCTGAACCTGGCGCAGTTCTGGGACGGCCGGGCGGCGGACCTGAAGGCCCAGGCCGACGGCCCGCCGAACAACCCGGTCGAGATGGCCACCAGCTGGCCCGAGATCATCGGCAAGCTCGAGCAGGACGAGGCGCTCAAGGGCGAGTTCGTCGCGGTCTATCCGGAGGGCTTCTCGGGGGCGAGCATCACCGACGCCATCGCGGCCTTCGAGGAGACCCTCCTCACGCCGAACTCGGACTTCGATCGCTTCCTCGGCGGTGACGCGGGGGCCCTCTCCGCGGAGGCGAAGGGCGGCCACGCCCTCTTCCTGGAGCTCGGCTGCGCCAGCTGCCACGTCGGCGAGGCCCTCGGCGGCCAGTCCTACGAGAAGATGGGGAAGAAGCGGGACTACTTCGGCCACCGCGGCGACGTCGGCCCCGCCGACGAGGGGCGGGCCGCCTTCACCAAGAACCCCGCGGACCGCCACCGCTTCAAGGTGCCGACGCTGCGCAACGTCGCCCTGACCGCGCCCTACTTCCACGACGCCTCGGCCAAGACCCTGGACGACGCGGTGGCCGCGATGGCCAGCTTCCAGCTCGGCGAGGATCTGCCGGCGGAGAAGCAGGCGAAGCTCGTCGCCTTCCTCCAGAGCCTCACCGGCGAGCTGGACGGAAAGAAGCTCGAGTAGCCGGTACGAGGCGGCGGCCGGTGGGTCGCGGGCGCGCTTGCGACTATCATCGCGGCTGACCATGAGCACCCCGACCCAGGGCCGCCGGCCCCTCTTCGAGGATCCGCGGTGGATCCTCCTCCTGCCCTTCGCGGTGGGGGTGGCGGTCTACGGCTTCACCCTCGGCCACGCCTTCGTCTTCGATGACAACCTCATCGTCCTGGGCAACCCGCAGATCACCGAGGGGGTGACCCTGCGGGAGCTCTTCCTCTCGGACTGGTTCGACCGCAGCGGCGTCGGGGGCATCGGCTACTACCGGCCGATCACCAAGGCCAGCTTCCGCCTCGACTACCTCCTGGCCGGGGCCTCCCCGGCCTACTTCCACGGGGTGAACGTCCTCCTCCATGCCCTCAACGCCGCGCTGGTCGGGCTGCTGGGCTGGACCCTCCTGGGCTCGCGGCCCGGGCTGATCGGCGGCCTGCTCTTCGCCCTCCACCCCACCACCGCGGAGGCGGTCTCGATCGTCACGGCGCGCAGCGATCTGCTGGCCACCCTCTTCCTCCTCGGGGGGCTCCTCTGCTTCGCCGCCTGGCGGCGCCTCCTCTCGGCGGGCTGGCTCGCCGGGAGTCTGCTGCTCTTCGCCCTGGCGCTGGGCTCCAAGGAGTCGGTGCTCCTCTCCCTCACCCTCCTCCCGATCCTCGCGCGCCTCGAGGGAGACACCTGGCGGGGAGCCCTCTTCTCCTCCGCGCCCTTCCTCCTGCTCTTCGCCGCCTTCTTCCTCCTGCGCTCGGCCTGTGCGCTGCCGATGGGCGACAACCACCTCGCCTCCCTGGGCGCCGGGACGCTGGCCCTCTCGGTCCTGCAGGCCCTGGGCAGCTACCTCGAGCCGCTGGTGCTGGCCCGGCCGATCCTCCAGCTGCCCTCCATCCCCGAGGGGCTCTTCGAGCCGGGGGTCCTCGGTGGGATCTCCCTCCTGCTCCTCGCCGCGATCCTGGCGGCGCGCGATCGTCTCTCCAGCCCCCTGGTGCTCCTCCTCGCCTTCGGGCTGATCACCCTGGCGCCGGCGCTGGTGCTCTGGAAGCTGAAGATCCCCCAGTGGCACGAGAGCCTGCCGATGACCCTGCGCTGGCTCTACACGCCCTCGGTCGCCTTCTGCCTGGGGCTGGGCTGGCTGCTCTCGCTCCTGCGGGGGGTGCTCCAGCCGGTGTTGGTGGTGGGGGTGGGCATCGCCCTCCTGCCCCTGACCCTCTACCAGGCCGCCTCCAACGAGGACGAGCTCGCCTACGCCCGCTACCTCCTCCAGGGCTACGCCGAGGTGCCCGCCGGGGAGCTCGACCCCATGGAGCGCTACCAGCTCCTGATGAGCCAGGCGATGGTCGCCAACGAGGAGGGCGATCTCGACACCGCGCTGAAGGCCCTGCAGCAGGCCATCACCGAGGCGCCCTTCCACGGCTCGGCCTGGGAGCTGGTGGCCCGCTACGAGAGCCGGCGGGGCAACCACGACGCCGCCGAGAAGGCCGCCCGCCTGATCCTCTCCGACGCGTTCTGGGAGGACCCCCGCAGCCGGGAGGAGCACCGGCTCATGGGCGGCTGGGCGCGGAACCGGATCGACCGGCCCGCCCTGCGGGCGGTCCTGGCCCGGGCCGCCGCCGTGCGCGGTGATCTCGCCGAGGCGCAGGCGCTCATCGATCAGGTGGTCGAGGAGAGCGCCGGCACGGCGCCGGAGTTCCAGTACCGCTTCGACCAGGGGAAGATCCGGGAGCTGCGGGGGGACTACGCCGCCGCCCGCGAGGCCTACCTGGCCTCGGCCCAGTTGCGCCCGGACTGGTATGGCGCCCGCCTCCAGCTCGCCCGCCTCGAGCTGAAGGACGGCAACCCCGGGCAGGCCCGGAAGCTCCTCGAGGGCCTCGCCCGGGAGGCGGGCCCCGGAGCGGAGCCCGCCCGCAAGCTCCTCGAGAGCTTCGCGCCCTGAAAGGAGCGAGGCCGGCCATGCCCCAGCGGAAGCGAGCGCGCGGCCCGGCGGAGGTCACCGTCGAGGCCCTCGACGACGAGGGGATCGGCACCGCCACCTTCGAGGGGCTCGAGCTGAAGATCCCCGGCGCCTTTCCGGGGGAGCGGGTCGCCTTCCGCCAGACCTACCGCGGGCAGCGGCGGATGGGGGGTGAGCTCCTCGAGGTGCTCGAGCCCTCGGCCGAGCGCATCGCCTCCCCCTGCGCGAAGGCGCGGGAGTGCCTGGGGTGCCCCCTCATCGAGCTCTCGCCCGCGGCGCAGCAGGAGGCCCGCCGGGCGCGGGTGCAGCGCGCCCTCGCCGCCTACCCCGAGCTCGCCGGCCTCGAGGTGGCCGAGCCCCTCGCGGCGGGCCAGCCCCTGGGCTACCGCAGCCACGCCAAGCTGGTCCTCGCCCACCGCGGGGGCCGCCTGCGGATCGGCATCTACCGTCGCGGCAGCCACGAGGTCGTCGATCTCGAGGGCTGCCCCCTGCACCACCCCCTCATCAACCGGATCGTCGAGGTCGCGCGCGAGGAGCTCGAGCGGCGGAAGATCAGGATCCACGATCCACGCACGGGCCAGGGGCTGCTGCGCTACCTCCTCGTCCGGGTCAGCCCCGCCAGCGAGCGCGCCCTGCTCACCCTCGTGGCCACCCGCCCCGAGAAGAAGGTGCTCGGCGAGCTCGCCCGGTGGATCCGGCGCCGGGTCCCCGAGCTGGTCTCGATCCAGCTGAACGTGAACGCCTCGGAGGGCAACACCCTGCTGGGCGAGGAGACCGAGCGCCTCCTGGGTGAGGCGACCCTGCGCGACGTCGTCGGCGAGACGGTGCTCTCCATCTCGCCGGCCTCCTTCTTCCAGGTGAACCACGAGCAGGCCGGGCGGATCTATGCGCTGGTCCGGCGCTGGGCCGCGCTCGGCCCGGGGGACGAGGCCCTCGATCTCTTCTGCGGCATCGGCGGGATCGCCCTGGCCCTGGCCCGGGACGCCGGGAAGGTCACGGGGATCGAGGTCGTCGAGGCCGCCGTGGAGAACGCCCGGGAGAACGCCCGGCGCAGCGGCCTGGAGAACGCCCGCTTCCTGGCCGGCGACGTGCTGACCCTCCTCGCCGATCGAAGGGCGGACTTCCCTCCGGGGCAGGTCGTGGTCCTCAACCCGCCGCGCAAGGGCGTCGCCGGCGAGGCGCTCGAGGCGGTGGCGGCGCTCGCACCCCGGATGATCGTCTACGTCTCCTGCAACCCGACGAGCCTCGCCCGGGATCTCGCCCTGCTGCACGGTCGGGGCTACCGCGTCGAGGCGGTGCAGCCGGTGGACATGTTCCCCCAGACCGGCCACGTCGAGACGGTCGTCCGGCTGACGCGGAGCTAAACCAGAAATCACGATTCCCGATCACGCCTGGCTTGCAGGCCGCACCCGTCTGCAGCGTCAGGCCTCGGTCACCTAGCTAAGGCTAGGCTCCCTCACCCTTCCTCGCATCCGGGCACGTCCGCGGCGCCATCCGCTGTTCGGGAATCATGATCTCTGGTTTAGAACGAGAGAGGCCCGCCCCCCCCCGGTGGGGAGACGGGCCTCGTCACGTCAGCGCATCAGCGCTGGCTCGACGCTACTCGGAGCAGTGCCCCGGGCCGACGAAGCCGTTGTTGTAGTCGTCGAGGAGCGTGGCGAGGTCGATGAAGACCTGGCGCTCTGCCTGGCCGCGCTTGCCCTTGAGGGAGGCGACGAGCTCGGGCGAGTTGTTCAGCAGCAGCGCCTCGGCCTGGGCCAGCGCGTCGCGGACCTCGGTCGTGGTGGAGGCGCCGTTGAGGGTGTTGAGGTACGCCGCGATGTAGGCGTGGACCAGGATGTACCAGGCGTTGCCCTGCGGGGCGGTCCACAGCGCGTCGTAGTAGCTGAGGGTGTCGTAGAAGAGGGTGTCCGCGCCGCTCGGCAGCTGGGCCCAGGTGTCGTCGTAGGGCGCCGGGCCGATGGAGGAGTGGGTCTTCCAGTAGCCCGGGGTCAGGGTGCAGCCGTCGCCGCAGGCCAGCTCGATGGTCACGATCCAGCTGTCCTGACCGGCGGTGGCGGTGTCGTCGGTGACGAAGCTGGCCACGTTCTCGACGGTCGTGGTGCCGCAGGTCTCGGAGCCGAGGTAGAGCGAGTAGCTGAAGGTCTGCGGGGCGGTGTCGAAGCAGAGGGCGCCCAGGGGGCCGGCCAGGGTGTCGTCGATGGAGACGCAGTCGTCGATCGGGGTGACGGCCGCGACGTCGAAGCTCACCGGCGCCGAGCCGCTGAAGGCGGTGGTGCCGGCCGGGAGGGCCTGGCCGCCGCCGAAGGCGTAGTTCTGCAGGCTGGCGGTGGCGACGTTGGTGCGGGCCGCGCCGTCGGCGAGGTCGGCGGCGTAGGTGCACGTGAGGCTGCCACCGGCCGGGACCACCATCGAGGGGCAGGAGACGGCGGCGGCCACCCCGCCGTCCATGACGTCGATGAGGGAGAGGAGGCTGGCGTCACGGGTGGGGTTCGGGTTGGTGACCAGGATGCCGCCGGTGACGGCGTGATCCGAGTCCGCGGAGGCAGCGCTGGCGGTCACGTCGTAGGTGACGAGGTGCTGCTGCCCCTCGGAGAGGAGGAGGCTGGACTCGGAGGCGGTCTTGTCGATGCTCCAGGTGAAGGTCCGGGTCAGCGAGGTGGCGGCGTCCTTGGCCACCGCGAGGCGGTAGCAGTCCACGGCCACGTCGGCCGAGGCCGAGGCGCCGGTCTCGAGGAGGGTCGCGACGTTCGGGTGAGTGTAGGTGCCGGTGAGGCCGTTCCAGGTCACGCTCTCGCAGTCGAAGTGACCCTCGTAGCTCACGCTGCCGCTCTCGGCGAAGCTCCAGCTGGCGCCGTTGGTGTCGGTCACCGTCACGGTGGGGTTCACCTCGGTGATGTCGGCGGCGCCGAAGTCGACGTCCGCGGTGGCCACGTCACCGCCCACGGTGCCGGTGGTGTTCACGGTGGCGGTGTTCACGCGGTCGGTGCCGTCGGCGAGGGCGCCGACGTAGGTGCAGGTGAGGCTGGCGCCGGAGGCGAGGGTGGTGGGCAGGCCGCCCGGGCAGTTCACGCCCAGGATCTCGCCGGTCGAGAGGGTGTCGCGGACGCTGGTGATGTTCGCGGTGAAGGGCGTGCGGTTCTCGACGACGATGGTGCCGGCGACGGCGAAGTCGCTGTCGACGAAGCCGGTCTTCAGCACCTCGACGAGGTAGTCGGAGGAGGCCGCGTCACCGGCGAAGAGGCTCCAGGCCGCGGGAGAGACGCTCTTGGCGATGGCCCACTCGTAGGTGCGGGTGAAGGAGGTCTCGGCGGTCTTCGCGGCGTTCACCTCGTAGTCGAAGCAGACGCTGATGTGGCTGATCGCCGCCGCGCCGCCGCTCGCGTTGATCGGCGAGAAGAGGCCCTGATCGGAGGTGGCCTCCGGATCGTAGAGGTAGACGTTGGCGCCGTCGCCGCCCTTGGAGATCACGGCGTCGATGCCCATCGAGGAACCCCAGTCGAAGACGACGCCGTCGGCGGTGTTCCAGGAGAAGGTGTTGTAGGCGTCCATGGCGTAGTGGCCGGGGACGGGCGGATCGACCTTGAACTCGAAGCTGCCCAGACCGAGGTCGGCGCAGGTCGGGTTGCCAGGGTAGTAGACGGGCGTGACGGAGGCGGCCAGGACCGGCTGGGCCAGCACGATCGTGGCGAGGATGGCGAGGTAGCGAATGGCGCTCATGACTGACTCCGGAAGACCGCTGCGACGGCGATCTCGTTGAGGGGTTCCCCCCCGGTTGATGAGGAGCTCGCCGCCCGCTGGCGAGCCCTGTCCTACATGGGCGTACATGTAGGTTTTCGTGGCACACCAGTCAATCGAAATCTTGGGCCTTGTTCTCAAAATCGCTCTAAGCCACTGTAAATATTTGCTGTATATTTCTTCAGGAAGTTCAATCCGATGACGCGCCGTGTCGTCGACGCTCTTCCGCCACCGGTCCGGGGCGGTCTCGGGGCATGATGGGCGGGTGAGGGAGGGGAGCCGCAAGAAGCGTCCGGGTCCGCTGCGGACCATCGCCGGCTGGCTCTCCCTCCTGGTCCTGATCCCCCTGCTCTTCGTGATGATCGTCTTCGGGGCCTACGGGCTCGGCGAGCTGGCCCCCTCGGTGGCGTTGCTCGGGCCGGTCGCCCTCCTCCTCGAGGACCTCAAGCGCTTCCGGCAGAAGCGCTCACCCCACTCGCCGGTCTACGTCGCCGCGCGCTTGCCCTTCATGCCCTTCGTCATCCTGGCCTGGATGTGTCCCTTCGTCGCCTTCAACCACCTCTGGAAGACCTACCTCTTCGAGCTGAAGGGGGAGGTCAGCGTCTCGGTGCCCTTCCTCACCTACAGTGGAGACATCCTGAACGAGCTGCCCCCGGTCACCCGGATCTCGGCGGCCTGCGCCCTGCTCCTCGCGCTCTGGATCATCGGCAGCGTCACCCACCTGGTGCGGCGCCGGATCCGGCTGCTGGAGCAGACCGAGACCCTCTCCCTGCGCGAGCTGCGACCCGGGCCGGTCGAGCTGGTCGGCGTCGCCCGGGCGCCGGAGGGAGAGAGCGGTCCCCTCCTGCGCCACCGGGTCACCAAGAAGCAGAGCGGAGAGGAGGTCGTCGAGAAGCAGGTGCGACCCTTCTTCCTGGAGGAAGGAGAGCAGAGGATCCGGATCGATCCGGGCGAGGCGGAGTTCTTCGATCCCACCGCCACCGCGGCGGGCCGCGACGCCGCCCACTTCCTGCTCCTCACCCGGCGGCTGGTGAAGGAGGCCGAGCAGACGACCGCCACCCTGGAGGACGGTGATCGGGTCTACGTCTTCGGCACCGCCGCGCGGGAGGAGGACGGGCGCTGGATCATCCGGCCACGGCGTCGCCCGGCGCGAGCCGCCTTCTTCGATCGCCTGCTCTTCCTGGTGGAGCGGGAGATCACCTCGCGCGATCCCCGCGATCCTCCTCTTGCTCACGACCTAGGCCGGACGGACGATCTCCAGCAGCTTCTGCTCGCCGAGGCCGGGGATGGCGGGGGGCGCCACGCCGACATCTTCGCGCCAGAAGCGCTCGTCGGCGAAGAGCTCCACCGTGGCCCTGATGTGACCGTCCTGGCTGAAGAGCACCCCGCCGGGCTTCAGCAGGGGAAAGAGGTGCCGGGTACAGACGCGGGTCGAGGCGATGAGGTCCACGTCCAGGAGGGCCACGTCGATGGCCGCGTCGAGCCCCGGGAGGGTCTCCTCGAAGAGGCCCTTGTGGAAGGTGCAGACCTCCGGCGCGCCGAAGCGCTCGACGTGGCGGCGGACCGACTCGAGGCGGCCGCGGAAGGCGCCCTTGCGGTAGACCAGGGGGCGGCCGTCGAGGTGCTCGTGGCGCTCGTCGTTCTCGGGGATGCCCTGGAAGGTGTCGAAGACCAGCAGCCGGCCGCCCACCTTGCGAACCGCGAGCGAGAGCTTGGCCGTGCTCGAGCCCGAGCCGCTGCCGGCCTCGACGACCACGACCTCGCCCTGGCCGGCCCTCCGGAAGATGCGGTCGCAGACCCGCAACATCTCCTCGAGGGTGTGGTAGCCGCGCAGGGCGTGGGTGGTCCGCAGGAAGTCCCGCAGCAGCGCGAGGCGCGCCCGGCGGGAGAGCGCGAGGGGGTAGTCCGCGCGCAGGAAGTCGAGGACCTCGCGGCGATCCCGGGTCAGGAGGAAGCGCAGGGACTGCCCCTGCCGGTAGAGGGAGCCGGGCCCGCGCCGCAGCAGGCGGGAGGTCGAGGAGGGACGGCGCCCGGCGGCGCGGGGCGTGGCTGGCGAGGACCGCACGGCTGGCGGTCTAGCAGCCTAGCTGCTCGGCTTGAAGATCCAGGGGTAGGTCACCTGCACCACCCCGCCGCCCCGGGGCTCGGGGAAGCGCCAGCGCCGCACCCGCTGGAGGATGCACGCCTCGACCTCACCGTCGTCCAGGGTCGAGCGGGCGATCTCGGCGCTCGCCACGGCGCCCGTGCCGTCGATCACCCAGACGACCGCGACCTTGCCGTGGAGCTCGGGGTCCTTCTGGAGCGAGCGCTCGTAGCAGTACTTGATGGCGCTCTGGTGGCGCCTCACCACCCGCGCGATGACCTCACGGTCGAGGCCGCCCCGCACGAGGGTCGCCTCGGGCTCCAGGGGCGGGGGCTCCCGCTCGTGCCCCTCGAGCTCGAGGCCGCCGGGGCCGCCCGGGCCGCGATCACCGCGCCGGGTCCCCAGCCCGCCGATGCCGACCGCGTCGCCGCCCCCGCCCGGACCGAGGCCGCGCGAGCCGAGGCCGCCCACGCCGTGGGCGTCGCCCATCGAGGCGCCCGGGGTGAGGGCGCCCAGGGCGTTGTTGATCCCGCTGCCGAGGCCCGCGGGGCCGAAGATGTTGGAGGCCTCCGCGCGCCGCTCCTCGTCGTTGAGGAGACCGAGGAGGCCGGTCTTCATCATCCGCTCGCGGTCGCGCTCCCGCCGGCTCACGTCCACCAGCGGGGCGCCCTCCCGCGAGGGGGCGGCCGCCCGTCGCGCCGCGTCGGGCCGCCCGAAGGTGCCCTCCTCCTTGCGTGGGATCGCCCGGGGGCGCTCGAGGAGTGGGCCGCCGAAGTGGGCCTTTCGCTCCGGCGGCCGGATCAGGAGCGCGGTGAAGCGGTTCGGATCCCGGAACATCTCCTCGGAGAAGGAGAGCGGGTCGAGGGGCGTGAAGAGGAGGGCGCCGATGAAGAGCAGGTGCGCCATCAGCGAGGTCGAGAGGATCCGGGTGAAGCGGTAGTCGCGCTGCCCCGCTTCGAAGGCGAGGTGCTCGGGATCGGGGAGAGGCGGGGCGGGCGGGGTGGGGGTGGGATCCGTCATGCCTCGTTGGACCGCGCCCGGAGCCCCGGGTTCCTGCGGTGCGCCCGCGAGGGTGCTCTGCTTCGAGGGCGAGTCACGCCGGGCCCGGGGGTCCGGTGAAGATGGGAAGACGGGAACGGATGTCCGACGGGAGCTCGGGAAAGCCGCAACCGGACGCGCCGCGGGGAAGCTCGGCGAGCGCCACGGAGCCCTCCGTCTCCCCGACCGGCCGGGACACCTACCGCGAGCTCTTCGAGCGCTCGGCGGACGCCATCCTGATCATCGAGGGGGACCGCTTCGTCGACGCCAACCAGGCGGCGGTGGAGATGCTGCGCTACGGGAGCCGGGAGGAGGTCCTCCAGACCCACCCCTCCGAGCTCTCGCCCGCTTGCCAGCCCGACGGGCGCCCCTCCTACGAGAAGGCCAACGAGATGATCGCCCTGGCCTTCGAGCAGGGCAGCCACCGCTTCGAGTGGATGCACCGGCGGGCCGACGGCGAGGTCTTCCCGGTCGAGGTGCTGCTCACGGCGGTGGAGGGTGAGGCGGGGCGCAGCCTCCACGTGGTCTGGCGGGACATCTCCGAGCGCAAGCGGCTGGAGGCGCAGCTGCGCCAGACCTCGAAGATGGAGGCCATCGGCCGCCTGGCCGGCGGCATCGCCCACGACTTCAACAACCTCCTGGTCGGGGTCCTGGGCAACGCCGACCTGCTGGCCCGGGACCTGGGCGAGGAGGCCGCGGGGCAGGAGTACCTCGAGGGGATCATCGAGTCCGCCGATCGGGCGGCGGACCTGGTCAGGCAGCTCCTGGCCTTCAGCCGCAAGCAGGAGCTGCAGCCTCGCAACCTCGAGCTCTCCGCCGTGGTGCGCGGCCTGGAGCAGTTCCTCCGGCGCCTGCTGGGAGAGGCCATCCGCCTCGAGATCCGCTATCCCGAGGCGCGGGTCCTGGTGCGGGGGGATCCGGGCCAGATCGAGCAGGTGGTGATCAACCTCTGCACGAACGCCCGGGACGCCATGCAGGAGGGAGGAGTCCTCGAGGTGTCGATCGGTGAGCTCGAGCTCGGCGAGGCCCGCACCCTGAGCAGCGGCAGCTTGCCGGCCGGCCACTACGCCAGGCTGAAGGTGCGGGATCAGGGCCGGGGGATGGACGACGAGACCCTCGGCCGGGCCTTCGAGCCCTTCTTCACGACCAAGGAGGTGGGCCAGGGCACCGGCCTCGGCCTGGCCACGGTCTACGGGATCGTGAAGCAGGCGCAGGGCGCCATCGCCATCGAGAGCGCGCCGGGAGAGGGGACCCGGGTCTCGGTCTTCCTCCCCGTCCTTCCGGCGGGGAGCGTCGTCCAGCCCGGCGCGATCCAGCCGGCGGCCGTCGAGCAGGCCCCGGCCGGCCAGGAGACGATCCTGGTGGTGGAGGACGAGCCGGTCGTCTCCAACCTGGCGGTGAAGATCCTCTCCCGCGCCGGCTACCGGGTGCTGGTCGCCCGGGACGGGGTGGACGCCCTGGCGGCCTGGCGGGACTTCCACGCCGAGAACCCCGGCCGCTGCGTCGACCTCCTCTTCACCGACGTCGTGATGCCCCGGATGGGGGGGCCGGCCCTGGTGCAGGCGCTGGCCGAGGAGGGCAGGCTGCCGCGGGTCCTCTTCGCCTCGGGCTACACGGCCGAGCTCCTGGCCGACCTCCGAGACGGCCCCCTGGAGATCGACCTGCTCGAGAAGCCCTTCTCGGGCGAGCGGCTCCTGGCCCGGGTCCGGGCCGCGCTCGAGCGCCCGCCGCCGGGCGGGGCCTGAGCGCCCCCGCCGCGCACCTCATCGTCCGGGGAGATCTCTGGTAGAGAGGGGCCTCCTCCCACCCCCGTCCCCGGGGCGACCTCCAAGGAGCCATCTCATGAGCGAGCTGCGCGCGATCGACACCCTCTTCCCTCTCCTCCTGAAGAGCTGGAAGCAGAGCTGGGTGGAGGCCACCAACTCCGCGGGCGAGCTGAAGTGCAAGGTCGAGCAGGCCTGGGGCGACGGCTACGAGAACGGTGAGGAGCTGATCGCGGCCATGGACGCGGCTGGAGTGCAGACCATCCTGGCCACCGATCTCCTCGCCTGGTCCTACCCGCGCCAGACCCGCTTCGCCAACGACACCACCTCCGAGATCGCGGAGATGACCAAGAAGTACCCGGGTCGGGTCTACGGTCTGGCCGACTACGATCCCTTCCACATCCGCGCCAGCCTCGAGAAGGTCGAGCGGGACGTGAAGGAGCACGGCTACAAGGGCATCTACCTCCACATCTACGGCTACGACATCGGCCTGGATCACCGGAAGATGTACCCCCTCTACGCCCTCTGCGAGAGCCTGGGGATCGCCGTCTCGATGCAGATCGGCCACGTCCTGGAGGCCATGCCCAGCGAGCACGGCCGCCCGATCCAGCTCGACCGCATCGCCTGCGACTTCCCGGACCTGACCCTGGTGGGCACCCACACCGGCTGGCCCTGGGTCGAGGAGGCGCTGGCCGTCATCTCCAAGTGGCCGAACGTCTACCTCTCCACCAGCGCCTGGCTGCCCAAGTACTTCTCGCCGACCCTGCTCGCTTTCCTCAACTCGCGGGTGGGCAGCCAGAAGATCCTCTTCGGCTCCAACGGCCTGGACTGGCAGCGCTACCTCGATCAGTGGGCCGAGCTGGGCCTGCGCGAGGACTCCTCCCACGCCATGCTCTTCGAGAACCCGAAGCGGGTCTTCAAGCTGGACTAGGGCGGACCCCTTCGCGAACGAGATGGGGGACGCGAGACGCCTGGCAGAGGTCGCCCACCAGCGCGGTGGGCGCCTCGCGGCCGAGAAGGTGCGGCTGCTGGAGGACCTCCGCGAGCGCGGCGCGCTCGGGCGCCGTGAGCGGCGCGGCGTCGCCGCCTCGGTCAACTACCTGCGGGCCTATCCGGACGACGCGGCGGTGCGCCGGGCAGCCGAGCGGCTCGCGGCCGAGCTGCCCGCCGAGGAGGTGGTCTACGAGTACTCCTACGGGGTGCTGCAGAGGCTGGTCCGCCTCTTCCCCGGTGCGCTCGAGTTCGACTGGGAGCTGCTGCCGGACGACGGCCCGATCATCGAGGCCCTCGAGGTGCTCCTCCCCCCCGGAGAGCGGCAGGCCTTCGAGTCGGGCGATCTCGGCGTCGAGGAGTGGTTCTCGCTCGCGCGCCCGGAGCCCGGCTGCACGGACCTCGAGCACCTCCTGCGGCTCTTCGAGCGCTCGTCGCTCCCGGGGCAGGCGCGGGTCCTCCTCTTCGAGCGCTGCGAGCTCCCGGTGCGCTACGCCGGACCGCCGAGCACCCGGATCGCCTTCCCCACCGGGCGGGTGAGCTACCGCCGCCGCCCGCCGGACCGCAGCCGCTTCCCCCTGCCGCCGGTGATCCGCTCCCCCCTCGGGAGGCTGCGGCGAGGCGGGCCGCGGGAGATCGACCTGGCCCTGCAGGCGCTCTGCGCGCGCAGCCTGGAGATCCACTCGCTGATCTACCCGAACCCGGAGGAGGTCTGGATCGCCGACTGCGGGCGGGGCCTCGAGGTGCTGCTCATCGGCACCCACCCCGACTGGCGCGGCCCCTGGGAGGTCATCTCCTTCTTCGGCATCGTCCAGAACGGGGTGCCGCTGGCCTACGGGCCGGCCGGCGTCTTCGGGGGCTGCTGCGAGATGGGCATCAACCTCTTCCCCGAGTTCCGCGGCGCCGAGATCCGGAACATCTACGCCCAGCTGATGCGGGTGCTCCACCACCACCTGGGCGTCGAGTACTTCTTCCTCGACCGCTACGGCATGGGCGTGGGCAACCCCGACGCGATCGCCTCCGGCGCCTTCTGGTTCTACCGGAAGCTCGGCTTCCTCCCGACCGAGCCGGTCATCGCCGAGCTGGCGCTCCGGGAGGAGGAGAGGATGCGAAGAGAGCCCGGCTACCGCTGTGATCGCCGCACGCTGCGCCGGCTCTCGCATACCGAGGCCTACCTCGATCTCTCCGGGGGCCGCCTGCGGCCCCTGGATCTGGCCGGCCTCGGCGCGGCCGAGAGCGCCCAGGTGGCGCGGCGCTTCGCCGGTGATCGCGAGCGCGCGCGGCGCGCCTCGGTGCGCTCGGTGGCGAAGGTGCTCGAGCTGGACCCGCGGGAGCCGGCGCTGCCGGGGCTCGCGCCCACCCTGGCCCTCCTGCCGGATCTGGAGGGCTGGCCCCGCGCGGAGCGCCGCCGGCTCGCGCGCTTCGTGCGCGCCAAGGGGGCCGCGCAGGAGGCCGAGGCGGCCCGGCTCTCGGCCCGCCTGCCGCGCCTGCTGGCCGGCCTGCGCGCCCTCGCCCGGCCCGAGGGCGGCGGCTCACTCTGACGGCTCGCGACCGATCGCGTATCATCCGCGGATGCGCGTCCACCCGCAGACGTTCGCCCCGCTGCTCCTGGCGGCCTCCTGGATCCTCCTCGCCCCCGCCTGCGGGGAGCCCGTCGACGACGACGGCCACCAGAGCGACGCCGGCTCGGTCGACGCGGCGCCGGACAGCGGCACCGACGGCGGCTACGACGGGGGCGCACCGGACGCGAGCTACGACGGGGGGGATGACGGGGGCACGCCCGACGCTGGCTACGACGGCGGCTACGACGGAGGGGATGACGGGGGCACGCCGGACGCCAGCTCCGACGCCGGCGTCGATGGCGGGGACGACGGTGGCCTGGCCGACGTGGTCACGCCCTGCGCAGAGATCTCCGCGCTGGACAACTACAGCTTCATCTCCGGGCCCAACTACTACCTGGGGACCCCGAACCCGGCGCTGGGCGGCGCCGACCCGGACGAGACCCACCTCTTCTTCTTCTCGGACCTCACGGGCGCCTTCAACCTGGCGGCGCCCCCCAACGACAACTACGCCACCTGCGAGCAGTGCCTGATGGTGCTGGAGGATGTTGGGCCGAACGGGGCGGTGCGGCAGTACTTCCCCTCCGAGGGCTACATGGAGATCGTGGGCAACGAGTCGCCGCGCCTGGGGAACGCGACGATCAACCTCTACTCGGTGAGGCTGGTGGAGGTGAGCATCGACCCGATCACCTGGGTCTCGACGCCGGTGCCGGGCGGGGCCTGTGTCCAGTTCACCGACCTGGTCCTCGTCCCCTAGGGCGCCCGGCGGGAAGGTCCCCGGCCGAGGGCTTCGCCTTCGGCCCCGAGTTCTTGTAGTCGTGGGGCATGCTGGAACCACGAGCGGGACTCCTGCCGATCTGCCTCGCCCTCGGCGGCGCGCTGATCGGCGCGGGGGGATGCAGGACGACGCCAGGCGCAGGTGAATCGATGACCCAGGAGAAGATGCAGGAGCAGGAGCCCCTCGAGGCCCGGGCCGCGCGGCTCGCGAGGGAGCTGCTCATCGTGGACGGTCACATCGACCTGCCCTATCGCCTCTGGGAGGGGCGCGACGAGAGCGGCGCGCTCACCGAGGACATCGGCCAGCGCACCGAGAAGGGAGACTTCGATCTTCCCCGGGCCGAGGCCGGTGGGCTGGACGCGCCCTTCCTCGCCATCTACGTCTCGCCCAAGCTCGCCGCGGAGCCGGGCGCCTCGAAGGCGCAGGCCGACGCCCTCATCGATCTGGTCGAGGGCCTGGTCGCCGCCCACCCCGAGCGGATGGCCCTGGCCCGCAGCCCCGACGAGGTCGAGGAGCGCTTCGCGCAGGGGAAGCTGGCCACCCTGCTCGGCATCGAGAACGGCTCGGCCCTCGAGGACGATCTCGCGAACCTGGAGCACTTCCACGATCGGGGGGTGCGCTACGTCACCCTGACCCACTCGAAGAACAACCGCATCGGCGACTCCTCCTACGAGGAGCCCGAGGAGCGGCTGCACCACGGGCTCTCGGAGTTCGGGGTCGCGGTGGTGAAGGAGATGAACCGCCTGGGCCTCATGGTCGACGTCTCCCACGTCTCGGACGAGACCTTGCGCGCGGTGCTCGAGGTGGCCGAGGCGCCGGTCATCGCCTCGCACTCGGGGCTGCGCCACTTCACCCCCGGCTTCGAGCGCAACCTCGACGACGAGGGCGTGAAGGGCATCGCCGCCGGCGGCGGGATCGTGATGGTGAACTTCGGCTCGATGTTCGTCTCCGAGGCCGCGCAGAAGGCCTCCGAGGCGCGCTGGAAGGCGGGGGACACCTACGCCGAGGCCCAGGGGCTCTCCTGGAAGGAGGAGGAGGAGCGGGCGAAGATCGAGGCCTACCTCGACGAGCACCACCCCCGGGTCGACGCCACCCTCGCCCAGGTCGTCGATCACATCGACCGGGTGGTGGCGCTCGCCGGCGTCGACCACGTCGGCCTCGGCTCCGACTACGACGGCGTCGGCCCCGGCGTGCCGGTGGGCCTGGAGGACGCATCGAGGTACCCGGCCCTGATCGCCGAGCTCCTGCGGCGGGGCTACACCGAGCCCCAGGTCGCGCAGATCTGCTCGGGCAACCTGATGCGGGTCTGGCGGGCGGTCGAGGCCCACGCCGCCTCCGGGAAGTAGAGATGTCGATGGCCGGGAGGCGCCGCCCGATCCTCTTCCTCGTCCCCCTGGGGATCGTCGCGGTCGTGGTCGTCGGCCTCGAGCTCGGCGCCTTCTGGAAGGCGAAGGAGCTGGCCGACGCCGGTCCGCGCGAGCCTCCCCTCTCGCCCATGAGCAAGGTGGAGCGGGACCTCTACGCGGTCGTGCTCCCGGCGCTCGAGGCCGAGGAGCCCGGGTCCGCCCTCGCGCTGCGGCTCCGCCGCTCCCTCGCGCGGGTGGGACGAAGCCGCCAGCTCCCCGGAGCGCCGGCTGGAGGGGCGGGGATCGAGGACCCGCGATCGGAGACGCCGCCCTGCGGCACCCCGCTCGAGCGGGAGATCTGCGGCCGGCACCCTGCCCTCCCGGTCCTCCTGGCGCCCGCCCCGGGCGAGGGGGCCGTGCGCCCCGAGCTCGAGGCCGAGCGCCGCCGGCTACGGAAGCGCCTGCGGGCGTCGGCGGAGGAGGCGCCCCCGACCGATCCCCTCACCGCCGCGCTCTTCCTCGAGGCGCTCAGCGCCCGGCCGTCGCCAGCAGCACCGAGCCGATGACGAGGGCGGGCAGCGCGAGGATCACCGCCAGGATCAGCCAGGCAGAGGGGTGGGCGAAGTTCAGGGTCTGCCCCATGCCGAAGAGCTTGGGCACGAAGATCCGCGGATCGTCGGGGTTCTTGTAGGCCAGCGCGCCGTAGCCCTCGGGCAGCTCCTCCCCGGCCTCGCGGCTCTTCCTCGCCGCGTCCAGGATGCTCCAGAAGCCCAGGGCGCAGGCGAGGCCGACGCCGAGCAGGATGACGGCCACCGAGACGGTCACCGGCGGCTGGAGGAGGGGCAGGGCCAGCCCGGTGTAGACGGTGGCGAGGACGATGGCGACGGCCACCCAGCGGACCATTGCCACGTAGCCGCTCGAGAGGACCGGCAGCGCCTTGCCCTGCCGCACGACGAAGAGGGCGACGGCCTCGAGGGCGGCCCAGACCAGGGCCCCCAGGAGGAAGGGGAGGAAGGCGGTCACGCCCTCCTTGTGGGACCAGCCGTCGGGCTGCCCCCCGGGCCCCCAGTGGACCGGCCAGACCTCGGGGACCCGTCCCCAGAGGAGGAGCAGGACGAGCAGCCCGAGGATCAGGAGCAGGGGGGAGAGCCAGCGCAACATCTAGAAGGGCACGTCCACGGCCTGGCAGAGGAAGCGCATCAGCGGGGCGGCGCTCTTGAAGTCCTTCGCCACCTCCTTCAGGAAGCCGGGGCTCGTCACGGCGGCGACCGACACCTGCTTCACCGCGATGAAGTCCTTGCGGCGCAGATCCTCGGCGGCCGGGTGATCGTCGCTCCAGGGCTTGGGGGTGCGCTTGAGGCTCTCACCGGAGAGCGCGAAGCTGGCCGTGAAGGCCTTGCCCGAGATCGCCTTCTTCCAGGCCTTCGGGTCCTCGGCGATGGCCGCCCGGATCTGGCGGGCCACCGGCGGGTCGGGGCGCCAGAGCCCGACGCCGACGAAGCACTCGCCCGGCTCGAGGTGGAGGTAGAAGCCCGGGGCGTGGGCGCTCTTCGCCTGCTCGTGGCGGAAGTGGATCCCCACCTGGGTCTTGTAGGGGGTCTTGTCCTTGCCGAAGCGAGTGTCGCGCTGGATGCGGAAGAGGGACCCGCCCACCTTCTTCGCGCTGGCGACGAAGTGGGGGCTGATCGCCTCGAGCGGAGCCTCGAAGTCGCGGATGAAGGCGAGGGAGGGCTCGCGCAGCGCGGACTCGTAGCGATCCTGGTGCTCCTTGAACCAGGCGCGGTCGTTGTTGCGCTTCAGGTCCTTCAGGTAGGCGAAGAGGGCGGGGGAGAAGTGGGCGCTGGACATGGGGTGACGATACCCCTGGCCTGGGGGCCGCGCCCACCAGGGGTGGCCCGATCTTCCCCGAGAGCGGCCCGATCCTGGCAGGAGCGAGGGCTGGCACGGAGCCTGCTACTCCCGGGGCCGAACCCTCATCCCCTCAAAGGAGGCCCCCATGGGCACCTTCTTCTTCGTCTTGATGATCGGATGCATCGCGGGCTTCGGTGGCGCCGCGCTGGCCTCTCACCTGCGGGAGGAGAAGGATTGGGAGCGCTTCCGCTTCCTGTCCTAGAGCGGACCGCGGCCGGCCGGCTGGGTGGGCTGCACCGGCTGGGGGGTCGTCGGCGCGGCGGGTGCCGGCTGGGCGGTCTCCATCTGGGCGTCGAGGCGGCGGGCGTCCGCGCGCCGACGCTCGAGGGCCGTCTGGTAGCTGCGGGCCCGGCCGTTGGCCAGCTCGACGGCCGCCTGCTGGGCCAGCTCCACCGCGTGATCGAGGTCGCCGGTGCGCTCGGAGGCCAGGGCCAGGTTGAAGTGAGCCTTGCCCTTCAGCTTGGGGTCGCCGGTCTCGCCGGCGAGCTGCGACCAGATCCGGACGGCCCCGGCCCAGTCGCTGGCCCGCACGTGGCGCTTGGCGTCCTGCAGCAGGGGGTGGCCGCGGGTGTAGTAGCTGCGGCTGACCCAGACGTAGCTGGGAGCCACCCGGCGCCCGTAGGCCGCGCCCACCTCCTGCCCCAGCTTGGTGAGCTGGCTGCGGACGTTGGCCAGGTTGTTGCGGACCTGCTCGGGGGTCTCCCCCTCGGCGGTGAAGGTCTCGTCGATCCGGCGCCGGACCATCTCGTCGACGACCTGGTGCTGCCGGGCGTCGTAGAAGCGGATGGTGACGGTCACCCGGGCCTCGCGTGAGCCGCGGACGTTCTGGCTGCTGGAGCCCGAGCTGGCCTGGGTGCTGGGGAACTGGATGCCGCCGGTGTCGGAGTCGAACATCTCCAGGGAGACGACGCCGTCGCAGCCCGCCTGCTTGCAGATGCGATCGATGAGGGGCCAGCTCGCCGGGCGATCGTCGGGGCTCGACTCCAGATCCCGTCGGGAGAGGCCGGGGGCGCCGACGACCTCGAAGCGAGGCGAGTCGATCAGCGCTCGCTCCACCGCCTGCACCGCGGCCTGCGCGCCGTCGCGGTCGGCCATGATGTCCTCTCCGGTGAGGGCCCCCTCGAGGGCGTCGAGGAAGCCCTGACCGGCGTTGCGCGGTGTGCTGCGATCGACCACCGCCACCTTCTGGACGCTCGGTGGCACCGTGACCGGCGCCGAGGCCAGCACCTGGAGCTTCACGCCCCCCATGCAGCCGGTGGAGAGGAGGGCCAGGGAGAGGAGGGCGAGGGCGCCACCGCGGAGCAGACGATCCATGAGATTGCCTTTCGCTTCTTTCGTTTCGGTCGAGAGGATCAGAGCCGCAGGCCGAGCATCAGCTGGAAGCCGAGGCCCTTGGCGAGGTCGGGCTCCGACTCGGTGTCGGTGCCGGTGGCGCCGCCGACGAAGGCGTCGGCGACGTGCACCTCGAGCTCGTAGGAGGCCATGAGCAGGGCCTGGAAGTGGCCGAAGGCGACCTGCACGCCGAGGCGCGGGCCGAGGAGCGCCCGGTAGAGCTTCCGGTCGCAGGGTGTGGCCGCCCCCTCGTCGGTGCTGCAGGGGAGCTCCACGCCGGCCGCCTCGTCCCAGCGGCCGGGGTTGGGGGCCGTCGCGTCGTTGAAGAAGACGATGCCACCGGCGAAGCCGACGAAGGGGGCGAGGAACCTCCAGGCGATCGGCATGATCCGCAGCTCGGGCCGCAGGAGGATCCCGTTCATCGGGCCCTTGGGATCGAGCCAGCCGAGCTCGAGGCCCATCCCCACCGCGCCGCCCTGACCGTGCAGGGCGAGCTGGAAGACGGGGGCGCCGGCCTGCAGGCCCGCCGCGACCCCCAGGGAGAAGCCGTTGCGAGGATCCTTCCGCAGGTCGGAGAGGGTCGGGTAGGCGGTCTGCTTCACCGTGGGCGGCGGGCGCCGCGGCGGCACCGGCGGCAGCGCCTTCACCCCGGGGTCCCGGGAGAGGAGCTCGTGGACCAGTCCGGCGGTCTCCTGGAGGAGGGGCTCGATGTTGGTCTCGATCACCACCATCCGGGTGGCGCTGGAGAGGCGGCGGCCCGCGCGCGTGTCGATCAGCGCGAGGTTGAGCCGGGCGGAGGAGCCGACCCGGGTCAGCTTGCCGGCCAGGAGACGGTCGGTCTTCAGGAGCTCACCGAAGTCGGCGGCGCAGCTCTCGTCGATGCAGCCCAGGAGCTGCTTCTGGGCCTCGAAGTCGATCATGGCCCGGAGCTGCTCGGCTGAGGTGATCTCGTAGACGTCGTAGTGGACCAGCCACCCCTCGATCCACTGGGTCGCCGCCTCGGCCGCCTCCTGCTTCACCCCGGCGCCGGCCTCCAGGTTCATCAGGGACACGCTCGGGCGCGTGGGCTCCGGTGGCGGCGCTGGCTCCGGTGCAGGCTCCGGCGCGGGTGCGGGTTCGGGGGTGGGCGCCGGCGCCTCCTCGGCCCTCGCCGGCAGGGCGAGGGAGAGGAGGGCGCCGAGGCAGATCAGGGACGCGGGGCTCGAGCGCCTCACCTTCAGTTGAACCAGACGGTGAAGCCGGCCTGGGCCATCAGGTCGGTGTTGGCGAAGAGGTTCAGGCCGACACCGGGATCGTAGGTCGGGCCGCCGCTGAAGGCCTGGTTGCCGGTCAGCAGGCTGATCACCGCGCCGGCCTGGGTGTGGATCGAGAAGAACTTCGTCACGAACCACTCGGGCCGGAGGCCCGCCTCGAGGTGGAAGTAGTGGGCCGTGGTGGACAGGCCGCTGAAGTCCGGTCCCCGGGTGATCGTGTAGCCCAGGCCGAAGGGGATCGTGAGGTAGACGGTCCGCGAGAGGATCAGGCCCAGGTAGATGCCCCGCAGGGTCAGTCCGAGCTGGACCGTCGCCGGAGAGCCGGAGCCCAGGGCGAGCACCGCGCCGGCCAGCACCTGGAAGTGGAAGAGGGCCGAGGCGGGGTAGACGAGGGAGAGGGCCGGCAGGCGCAGGGTGTGCTCGCTGCCACCCGTGCTCTCGGTGGCGGGCGCCAGCCGGAAGCCCATCGTTCCCTCGACGCCCACGCCGAAGGAGCCGGTGCGGTCCTCGGGCTGGGGCGGCGTCTCGTCCTTCACCTCGGGGACCACCGTGGTGGAGGCGGTGGGCGCGCTCTCGCCCAGGGGATTCATCGAGGGCGCCTCGCCGGTCTCGGTGCCCCCGGTGGCCTCACTCTCGGGCTCGGAGGCCGTGCCCTCGTCGGCCCAGGAGTCGGTGGTGTCCCCGTCGGAGGCGGTGTCCACCGTCCCACCGAGGGGGTCGGTGGTGGTCTGGGCCAGCGCGGTGGTCGAGAGCGAGAGCGCGGCCAGCGCGGCCACGCAGAACGAGAGACGTCGCATGATTCCTCCCTCGGCCGGTACGTCACCTCCCCCGACCGTCGTGACAATGGTTCGGCCAGAAACCCTGGCTGCCGCATCCTACGAGCGATGGGCGCGTGGCGTCAGCCCTCGCGGCCGAACTTCAGGGGCCGAAGAGCTCGTCCACGACGTAGGTGACGCTGACGCCGAGCACCGCTCCGGCCAGCACGTCGGAGAGGTAGTGGCGGCCGTCCTGGATCCGGGAGGCGCCCACCAGCAGGGTCAGGAGGGTGGCGGGCAGCCCCGCCCGCCAGCCGTAGCGGCGCCAGAGCAGGGTGGCCCAGGCCGCGGCCGAGGAGGTGTGCCCCGAGGGGAAGGAGGAGCGGTGCCCGGAGTCGGGCCGGGGGCGGCCGACGCTCACCTTGAGGAGGTCGGTGAGGCCGGCGTTGATCAGCTGCGAGACCACGAAGGACTCGAGGGCGCGCCGGTGGCCGGGGCGCCGCGCCTCCCGGTCCCAGAGCGAGAGCCCCCCGAGGGTCAGGGCGCTCCCCGCCAGCACGTAGGTGGGAGCCTGGCTGCCCACCTCCGAGAGCCTCCCGAGCGGCTGGTTCTCCCGGGCCCAGTCCGAGGACTCCCGGTCCCAGTCCGAGGCGAAGCTGATCACCGAGAAGGAGAAGGTGAAGCCGGCGACCTTCCAGGCGCCGTGCCGGGAGAGGCGCTGCCAGGCGTCCGGGGTGGCGGCCTCGGTCTCGCTCCCCCCGGGCTCCACCGCGCAGGGTGCTGTCGCGGTCGCGGGTGCGGCCTCCTCCTCGGCGCGGGCCGGCAGCGGGGAGGCCGCCAGGAGCGCGAGGAGGAGCAGGGCTCGAGGAGGGAGGGGCGCCGGCATCGCCGGCGATCCCTATCACAGCGCCGTGGCGGGATCCCGGGGTGGCTCGGCCGGCCGGGCCGGATCCGGATCGATCCGGGGGGGCTCGAGCTTCCAGTCCGTGCGGCCGGTGATCTGCATCATCACGAAGAGGGTGAGGATGGCGCCCACCGTGATCGCCAGCCCGGTGAAGCCCTGCCAGAAGAAGGTGATGGAGAAGAGCACCAGGTAGAGGGCCTGGGGCAGGGCCATCTTCGCGAGGGCGAAGCGCCAGCCGGTGAAGAGGCGGGTGTAGGAGGTGACCAGGCCCAGGGAGACCCCCGAGGCGATCGCGAAGGAGGGGGCGATGGCGAGGTGGTCGACCAGGTAGGCGAAGAGGAGGTGGAAGGCGAAGAAGCCGCAGCCGATCATGAAGAAGTGCATGGGGTGGAGCTTCACCTGTCCAGCGGTCGCCAGCACGCCGACCACGAAGAAGAAGAAGAGCAGGCCGATGGGCGCGAAGAAGGTGATCCGCGCCGCGATGGGCCCCGGGCTCGGGAGCTGCGGCAGCACGACCCCGATGTCCTTGGAGGCCAGCAGCGAGTCGAAGGTCCACTGCCCCTCCCAGCCGGTGGCGGTGGTCTGCTGGGAGGAGGGCGAGAGGGTGCGGAGGGGAAAGTCCACCGCCTCGAAGTTGGTGCGCATCACCAGCGAGAAGTTCTCGGTGCGGGTCTGATCGCCGCCCCCCAGACGGTAGTGCCAGCTCCCGAGCCCGCGCGAGCGGTAGCGCACGGCGTAGGTGCGCACCTCGCCCTCGGCGAGGTGGACCTCCCACGCGAGGTCACCGCCGCTGACGGTGGTCTCGATCGGGCGGGCCGTGCCCTCGTCCACGCGCTCGACGGAGAGGCCGTCGTAGACCACCGCGCCGGAGGAGAGGGGGAAGAGCAGGTCGAGCTGACGGTCCTCGCCGGTGTCGTTCTCGATCCGGTAGAGGGCATCGAAGCCCACCTCGTAGGTGGCGAACCAGGCCAGCCCGCGCTGCCGGTGCTCGAGGTCGAGGCGCACGCCGATCTCGCTGCCCCCGAGGGCGACGGGGTGCTCGCGCGTCTCCATCCGCGTCACGGTGCGCTCGTGGGCGTTGCCCCGATCGTCGTAGTAGGTCTCGGTGTCCTGGACGGGGACCGAGGTCGTGTAGCTCACCCGCAGGGGGTGCTGCTCGAGCTCGGGGCCCCAGAGCCCCTGCACCTCCCAGGGCGACGAGGCCTCGTCGGTGCGGTGAACGAGGGTGCCGCCGAGCACCATCCAGGCGACGGAGCAGGCGAACCAGATCCCGGCAATGGCGATGAGTCGTTTCATGGCCGGCTGCCATGGCAAGGCGGGTGCCAGCCTGGCGGGGGGGCCAGGGGGCCGGAAAAGGGCGCTTTCGAGGCGGAGAGCGCCGGTGGGAAGGGCGGGCCGTGGCCTCGTGGCCACGCGGCCCGTCTCCCTCCCGCCACGACCCCGGGGGTGTCCCCCCGGGGGTGGTCAGAGGTGGGTCAGCGTCCGCGGTGCGGGCCGCCCCGGGCGTTCTTCACCCGGAAGGCGATCGCCTGGGTCGAGACGGTGCCCGTCCAGGCGTCGCGGCGGGCCTGGCGGCCGTCGTAGTTGCGGGGGATGTGCAGCGAGGCGCTCACCACCCAGTCGCCCGCGTCGCGCAGGCCGCAGACCTGGCCGAGGTCGATGCGCAGGGGAGCGGCGCGGCCGCCGGAGAGCTCGATGTAGTCGGCGGCGCTCGGCGGCCCGGCCATCGAGGCGGCGGCGCGGCACATCCGGGAGCGGCCGTACTGGTCGCGCAGGGTGAAGGTGATCATGAAGGGCTGCGGCAGGGCCACGAAGTAGGGGGTGCCCGTGGGGGCCTCGAGCTGCAGCGTCACCTCGATGGGCTCGTCGCCGTGGGGCGCCCGGGCCGGGGGCAGCAGCCGCGCCACCGGGGGCAGCGGCCGGGCCGGGCTCGCCGGGTGCTGATCGTAGGAGGGGGGCGGCGGGTTGTAGGGGCGGACCTCGGCCTGGCGCGGCGCGATGTCGAGGGTGTGGGTCGGCGCCTTGAGGGTGCCGTTCCAGATCGGCACCGAGTGCCCGTTGCGGCGAATGAAGCCGCTGCCGCCGGCGGGCAGGGTGTAGGAGAGCACCACCTGGTGCCGGCCGGCCGGGAGGTCGGGGCAGAGGTTGCGCAGGTCGATCTTGGTGGAGAGCGCGCCGCCCGGGCTCACGGTCCGCGAGGCGAGCTGGAGCTGACCGAGGTCGCCCACCTGACGCGGAGCGCAGCGGTAGAAGGCGCCCCGGGGGCCCCAGACCTCGGCGGAGAGCCAGAGCAGGGTGGGGGGCGTCAGGCCCACGAGGTCGGGCCCGAGGTTGCGCACCCGCAGGTCGAGGAGGATGGGGTCACCCTCCTGGAGGGCGACGCCGCGGGGCTGGCTCACCTCGAGGCGGAGGTTGGCCCGCGCCTCGGCCGGCTCGCGGAAGAAGGGCAGGTTGTTGCCCTGGACCCGGCCCTGGAAGGCCTGGCGGCGCTGCGCGGGCGGCAGGCTCTTGTGGTCGGCCGGGTTCACGGCGTAGGTCGCGCTGACGGTGTAGGCGCCCGGTGCGGAGAGGTCGCAGATCTGGGCGAGGTCGACCTCGACCTGCCGCGACTGACCGACGGGCAGGGCCTGGAAGGCGCCGGCCTGGTAGAGGCGGGTGAGGGTGCCGCGGCAGCTCACCTGCTGGCCGTCGGCCCGCTTGATCATCAGGTTCAGGGCCGGGGGCGAGGGCTCGAGCACCAGCACCGAGTCGGGGCCGTGGTTGCGCAGGTCCAGGGTGAGGACCATCGGCTCGTTGACCCGGCTGCGCCGCTGGCGGGAGAGGTGGAGGGCGAGGTTGGCCCGCGCCTTCGGGGCGTTGACCTCCAGGGTGGTGGACGCCTGCAGCTCACCGACGTAGGCGTCGTAGCCGTAGCTGTAGCCGTCGAAGGTCAGCGGGATGCGGTACTTCAGCTTCACCTGGTACTTGCCCTCGGGCACGCCCTGGCAGAAGCCGTCGAGGTAGACGCTCTTGTCCATCATCCCGCCCGCGGGCAGGGAGTAGAAGCGGTCCGGGCGGATCTGCCGGGGGATGTCCACCGGCTCGCTGCAACGACGCACCTGCCGGGTGCGCACGTTGGTCAGCTCGAAGGTCATGAAGCCCTTGCGCATCTCGTAGAGGATCACCGGGACGGTGTTGTCGTTGCGCAGGGTCACCCGCACCGGGATGTTCTCCTCCGGGAGGAAGACCGGCTTGGCCGGATCCACGAAGAGCCGCAGGTTCTGGCCGAGCTGGGCCGGAGGCGGCACCGGCGCGGGCGCCGGGGGCGGCGGCGGCGGGGGGGGAGGCGGGGGCGTGGGCTCCGGCGGCGGAGCCGGGGGCGGCGGCGCCGGGGGTGGCGGGGTCATCTCCCCCTCGCCGGGGTTCGGGGAGGTGGTCGGGGGCGTCCCCGCGGGCGGGTCCACCACGTAGAAGCAGCCGGCCAGGGCGAGCACGGGTGCCAGGATCAGGATGGACGAGAGCTTCTTCATGACGGGATTGCCTCCTTGACCGGAGCGGACGTTCGAGGCCCGCCTCCATTCAGCCGGAAGTTTCGGCCCACGGCCCTTCCGAGCACAAGGATCCCGGGAGGATGGCCCGGCCGGCTGGGTGAGGCCGGGCCTGGCATGGCCCCCGTGGAAGCGGCTACAATCGCCGGATGGTGCTCCGATCGCACCGGGCAGACCTCCGGACCGGGTCGGCCTGGGAGGGAACGCGGCGAGGCACGCTGATCCTGGCGATCTGCGTGGCCCTCGGGGCCGGCTGTGCTCTCCGCACCAACTCCCACACGGCGCGCCAGCGCTACGAGAAGAAGGAGCTGCAGTCGCTCCTGACCCGCTTCGAGCAGCCCGGCCTGGTCCTCGGCGAGTTCGCCCTGGCCTCCAAGCCGGTCATCGACGGGGACACGGTGAAGGTGGCAGGCCTGGAGACCACCCTGCGCCTGCTGGCCATCGACACCGAGGAGACCTTCAAGAACGAGGACGACCGGCGCTTCGCCGCCGCGGACTGGGAGGGCTACCTCGCCTTCAAGGCCAGCCAGTCGCGCAAGCCCATCAAGGTGGCCACCCCCATGGGGGAGGAGGCCAAGCGCTTCGCCCAGAAGTTCTTCCAGGGCGTGACCAAGGTCCGCCTCGAGCGGGATCACCCCAAGGATCTGCGCGGCCGCTTCAACCGCTACCTCGTCTACGTCTTCGCGATGAAGGACGGGGTCTGGGTGAACTACAACATCGCCTGCGTCCGGGCGGGGATGAGCCCCTACTTCACCAAGTATGGCTACTCCCGCCGCTTCCACGCCGACTTCCTCCGGGCCCAGGAGCTGGCGCGCTCCGAGGCCCGGGGCATCTGGGACCCCAACACCCAGCACTACCCCGACTACGACGCCCGCCTGGAGTGGTGGAACGCCCGGGGTGAGTTCGTCGCCGGCTTCGAGGACGAGGGCCGCGACAAGGAGGACTGGGTGGTCCTCACCCACTGGGACTCCCTCCTGCGCCTCGAGGAGCTCGAGGGTCGGGACGTGCACGTGCTGGGCACCGTCAGCGAGGTGAAGCTCGGCGACCGGGGCCCGACCAAGGTGTTGCTGGGGCGGAGGATGTTCTCCGACTTCCCCCTGATCTTCTTCGACAAGGACGTCTTCGGCAGCTCACGCATCGCCGACTACCGGGGGGAGTTCGTCCACGTGAAGGGGCAGGTCACCCGCTACCGCAACAAGCACAACGGGGAAGAGACCCTCCAGATCCAGGTGAAGTCTCCCTCCCAGATCCTGCTCTCAGTGCGACCCCCGCCGGCGTCGCCCTCCAACACTGCCACCGCGAGCACCCCATGAACCACCTCTATCGTCTGTCCCTGGCGGCCGCCCTCGTCGGCGCGCTCCTCTCGACCAGCTGCGGCCCGGGTGGGGGCAACAACGACCAGGGCTGCCGGGCCGACCTCCTGGTGGGAGACCTCGTCATCACCGAGGTCATGGCGAACCCCGACAGCACCGACACCGGGCGCGAGTGGTTCGAGATCTTCGTCAACACGACCGCCGCCGTGGACCTGACCGGGCTGCGCCTGGAGGTGAGCCGGGCGGACGGCACCGGCGAGGAGCAGCACACGGTCGCCGGCCTCACGGTGGACCCCTCCGACTACATCACCTTCGGCTCCTTCCTCGAGCCGGTCCCGCAGTGGCTCGACTACTCCTACGGCACCAACCTCGGCAGTCTGCGCAACTCGGACGGCCGGGTGGCCGTGATCTGCGATGACGTCGTGGTGGACGAGGTCGTCTACGGCAGCACCTCCGACGGCAAGGCGCTGGTCTTCACCGGCGCACTCGCGCCGGACTACTCGGCCAACGACGCCGCCGAGAACTGGTGCAACGCCAGCGAGGAGTACGAGACGGGCTCGATGGGCTCGCCGGGGCAGGCGAACGAGCACTGCGCCGGAGGGCCGAACCCCACCGAGTGCGACGACGCCGGTGTGCGCCGCACCCTCGTGAACCCCCTGCCCGGCGATCTCGTCATCACCGAGCTGATGCCCAACCCCGCGGCGGCCGACGACGCCACCGCGGAGTGGTTCGAGGTCTACGTCGGGCGCGACCTCGACCTCAACGGGGTCGAGCTGGGCGCCGACCCGGGCAACCCCCGGGTGACCCTCTCCGGCACCGACTGCCTCTCCGTGACGGCCGGCAGCTACGTGGTCTTCGCCCGCACCGCCGACCCGGCCACCAACGGCGGCCTCGACGCGGTCGCCGGGACCTTCCCGATGGGGATGGTCAACGGCGGCGGCTCGATCTTCGTGGGCTTCGAGGGCGCGGTCCTCGACGCCGTGACCTGGACCGGCTCGGGCACCGGCATCTCGGTCTCGCTCGATCCCGCCTCCCAGGATCCCACCTCGAACGACGACCCCACCAAGTGGTGCGCGGGCACCGGGACCTACGGCCTGGGCGACACCGGCACCCCGGGCGCCGCGAACGCGTCCTGCCCCCTGGTGCCCCCGCCGGGCTCCTGCGTCGAGGGCGGCACCACCATCCGCGCCATCGATCCGCCGGGGGCGGGTGACCTGCAGCTCACCGAGCTGATGGCGAACCCCGCCTCGGTGGACGACGCGCTCGGGGAGTGGTTCGAGGTCCGGGTGGGCCGCGATCTGGACCTCAACGGGCTCGAGGTCGGTACCGACACCGTCGGCGGCGCGGTCCGCTTCACCCTGAACGACACCGCCTGCCTGCGGGCCACCGCCGGCAGCCACATCGTCATCGCCCGGGAGACCGACGGCGGAGTGAACGGCGGCCTGCCCTCGGTGCTGGCCACCTTCGACTTCGCCCTGGTGAACACCAACTCGGGCCTCTTCGTCGGGCACGGCGGCACCCTCATCGACTCGATGACCTACGCCTCGACCTCCTCGGGGGCCACCCTCTCCCGGGACCCGGCCCTGGCGACCCTCTGGTGCGATCTGGCGGCCTTCACCACCCCGGCGGCTCCCACCTACGGTCTGGGAGACAAGGGCTCCCCCGCGGCGGTCAACCCCTCCTGCCAATGAGCCGGACGCCCGCCGCCGGCCTGCGGGTCTGCTGCCTCCTGCTCCTCGCCACGCCCCTCCTCCTGCTGGGGGGCGGTTGCGGGGAGAAGTGCGGCCCGAAGAAGGCGGTGGTCACCGAGGTGGTCGACGGTGACACCGTTCACCTCGACACCGGCGACACGGTGCGGCTCCTGATGGTGAACACCCCCGAGATCACCTCGGGGAAGAACGAGTGCTACGGCGAGGAGGCTCGCCGCTTCACCACCGATCTGGTCGAGGGCAAGGAGGTCCGCCTCGAGTACGAGGACGAGTGCACCGACCGCTTCCAGCGCCTGCTGGCCTATGTCTCCATCGACGGGCGGGAGCTCAACGCCCTGCTGGTGGAGCGGGGCTACGCCTGCGCCTACTACGTGCCCCCGAGCGGCGAGGATCGTCTCGCCGAGTTCGAGGAGCTCGAGCTCGACGCCCGGGCCGCCAGCCGCGGCCTCTGGGGTAGCTGCCAGGAGATCACATGTCAGGACTGAGACGGCGGGCAGCGCTCCCCCTCTTCCTCGCCGCCGCGCTCGCGAGCTCGCCGGCGCTCGCGCGGGAGTACGACGCCTTCGTCGAGATCGAGGACGAGGAGGACATCTACGACCTCTACGACGACGGCACCATCGACGAGGAGGGCCGCGACACCCTCCTCGAGCTCCTCGAGAGCGGGGTGAGCCTCAACACCGCCTCCCGCGACCGGCTCTACGAACTGCCCAACCTCACCCTGCCGGTGGTGGACGCGCTGCTCACCTACCGCCAGGAGGCCGGGAGCCTCGACAACCCCGCGGCCCTGGTGGGCGCGGGGCTGCTCACCGAGCGCGAGCTCTTCGCCCTGGCCCCCTTCCTGATCGTCTCCCAGCGCGAGGGGGCCGCCTTCGGCACCAAGGCCCGGGTGCGCTACGACACCTTGCTGGTGGCGGGCGAGAACCGGGTCCCGGGGATGGCGCTGCGGGCCAACGCCGAGGCCCTGGGGGGCTTCCGCACCGGCCTCGCCACGCTCCTCACCCGCGATCGCATCGGGCGGGTGACCTACGACGGAAGCCGCGACACCCCCACCCGCCGGGCCCTCACCGCCGCCGCGCCGGTGCCCCGGCTGCAGCTCGCCAAGGCCTTCGCCGAGTGGCGGGAGGAGGACTACGGGGTCATCGCCGGCACCTACAAGATCGGCTTCGGGCAGCGCCTGACCTTCGACAACACCGGCGACTACGCCCCCAACGGCTGGGAGAAGGACGACACCCTCACCCGGGGCGCCTCGCTGAAGACCGCCTGCAAGGAGAGCACGGGCACCACCGAGTCGCCGCTCTGCGACTACGGGAGCGACCTGCGGATCTCGCCCGACTACCGGTGGACCCCGCGGCTGCTGGGCGTCGCCGGAGGGCACCGTCGAATCGACCTCGGCATGGGGCACCTCCAGGCCTTCGGCTTCGGCTCCTTCCAGCGGCGTTCCATCTACCAGTATGAGGTGCTCGACCGCAGCATCTGCTCCATCGACGACGAGGCGGCGGACAACTGCAACCTCTCCGACGACTTCAACGTCTACGTCGACATCGACAACCCGTCGGCCACCGCACCGGAGTTCAAGTACACGACCCTCACGGGCCTCTACGACGAGCTGGTCGTGGGCGGGAACGTCGCCTACTGGTTCGGCGAGCGGGCCCGGATCGGCCTCACCGGCTATGGGGCGGCGCCCTTCTGGCGGATCCCCGAGATGGACCTGGACTTCCGGCGGTCCTCTCGCTGGCCCTTCGGCGGCCCCTGGGGGGCGGTGGGCCTCAACGGGACGGTCGGCTTCGCCTGGTGGGATCTGGGCATGGAGGTCGCGCGCACCATCGACTCGATGAGCCTGGGGGGCGGCGACTTCGGCGCCATCGTGCGGGGCCTGGGGAGCTGGAAGAAGCGGGAGCTGGAGCTGACCCTGCGCTACTACGGTCCCGACTTCCACAACCCCTACGCCCGGCCCATCTCGGCGGCCGACGAGCGGGACGGCGTCCGGGCCCGGGACGAGGCCGGCGCCCGCGTGCGCTACGCGGGGGAGGTCCTCCGGGACCTGGAGCTGCGCGGCACCGCCGACCTCTGGACGACCGTCTCCACCGGGGTCGTCAACACCCGGAACGAGGTGCGGGCGACCTATCGCCTCACCGACGCGATCCGCCTCTCGGCGTGGGGCCTCTTCCACGACAAGAACCTCGCCGTGGGGGGGCGGCAGCAGTGCTTCGGGACCGACACCTTCGAGGACGCCGAGGGCACCGACATCGGTGAGATCGAGATCATCGAGGGCTGCGCCGGCATGAAGCTCCAGGCCACGGGGCAGGTGCGCTACGAGCCCTTCAAGAACACGGCGATCACCCTGCAGTACCGCAACTCCTGGCTCGACGAGGGCAGCGCCTCGGGGCGACTCTTCGACGACCGCTTCCGGCAGGATCGCTCCTTCTGGCTGACCCTGATGGTCAAGCCGATCCCCGAGCTCCGGATCCGCGGGCGCCTGCGCTACCTCATGGAGGACGTGGCCTACGCGGACCACCTCGAGAGCTGGCTGTGGACCTACCTCGAGGCCACCTACAGCCTGCAGAAGCGCTTCAAGTTCCGGCTGCGCTACGACCTGGTGAGCTGGCTGGACCAGCGGGACAGCACGCGGGATCGGATCCCGAACCCCGAGCACTGGTTCTGGTTCTCCGCCGAGGCCAAGTTCTAGCGCGCGGCGGGATCGCGGCCGTCGCGGGCCGGGGGGAGGACCCCTCCCGGGGGACGCTCACCTCCCGCCGGGCCCGTGCCGGCTCGCCACACCGCCGCCAGGCCCGGCTCCGGCTCGCTCGGCAGCGGCACCGCCCGGATCGGTGGTGTGCGGGCGGCCGGGCGGCACCGCCGACGCCCCCGGGAGGGGTCCTCCCCCCGGCCCGCCGGCCGCTATCGGGCCACCGCGCGTAGAGCGCGCTCTCGTGGCTCTGCGGCCGGTCGCGCCACGGCTGATAGCTGACAGCTGATAGCTGCGGTCGAGCGCAGCGAGCCCGCTAGCGGCAGGCGCCGCCCGCGCAGGTGGTGTTGCAGGTCGAGCCCGCGGCGCAGCGGCGCTGGCACTTGCCGCCGGAGCAGTTGAAGTTGCAGGTGGCGCCGCGGTCGCAGAGCTGCTGGCAGTTGCCGCCCTGGCAATCGGAGGTGCAGACGGAGCCGGCGCGGCAGTGGTGGCGGCAGCCGCCGGCGGTGCAGGAGAGGGTGCAGCTCTGGCCGGTCGCGCAGGTCGCGCCGCCGTTGCGCACCAGGGCGGCTCCGCCTCCGGCCGCGGGCGCGGGAGCGGGCGCGGGGGCCGCGCCGCCGCCGCCGGTGGCGGTCCGGCGACCCCCCAGCATCGGCAGGCGGATGCCGCCGCGGTTCAGGTTCACGACCCCGCCGGTGGTGCCGCCGGTGTTCGCCGGGGGCGCGTTGGTGGTCGGGGGAGGCGGGGGCTGGTTGGTGGTCGGCGGGGGCGGCGGCTGGTTGCCGGCCACGGCCACCTGGCCGTCCTTGCCCTGCACGTTCACGCCCTGGTCGTTGACCGTGACGGTGCCCTCGGCGCCCTTGGCGACGACACCCTTCTCGCCCACGGCGACGGTGCCCTCCTTGCCCTTCACGACGACGCCCTTGTTGCCGACGGCGACGGTGCCCTCGGCGCCCTGGACGTTCACGCCGCCCGCGCCCACCGTGATCGTCCCGTCCTGGCCCACCGAGACGCCGGTGTCGCTGCCGATCACGATCTTCGAGCCACCGGACTCGATGACCGTCCCCTCGGCGGTCTTGGTGATGACGGTGGTCTCCCCCTGGGGAGCGTCGGGCTCCTGGGGGCAGCCGGCGGCGAGGAGGAGCGGGGTGGCGAAGAGGGCCACGAAGAGGGCGTTTCTCATGATCGGTCTCCCATGTGCGGGATGGATTGAAGGCGCCGAGAAGGAAAGCAAAGCCCAACCCGGGGCCCAGGGGCAAGGGGGGGCGCGGGGCCGGTGATCGACGGGGCCCTGACGCAACCCCTCCCGTGGATAGAATGTCCGTCGAGAGGGACGGTGAACATGACGAACGGTAGACCCCTGAACTGCTGGGACATCCGCCAGTGCGGACGAGAGATCGGTGGCGAGCGGGCTGCGCGCCTGGGAGTGTGTCCCGCCGCGATGGAGACCCGGCTGAACGGGATCAATCGCGGTCGTAACGCCGGTCGCGCCTGCTGGGCCGTCGCCGGTACCTTCTGCGGCAGTGAGTCCACCGGCCAGCCGGGCCCGGATCAGGGCTGCGAGAAGTGCGAGGTCTACAGCCGGGTCCAGGCCGAGGAGGCCCACCGCTTCGTCGGCAGCGCGCTGGTCCTGGCCCTGATCCGCTAGCGGAGCGCCGCGAGGCCGGCCAGGAGCAGCAGGCCGAAGAGCGCCAGGCGGAAGGTCCGCTCGGGGACCCGGTGGTGGAGCCACTGCCCGAGCCCGAAGCCGACGGCCAGCCCCGGCAGGAGCCAGGCGCCCAGGGTGATCGCCTCCATCGGCGCCTCCAGGCGCGGAACGAGCACCGCGATCATCAGGAAGTTCAGCACCAGCCAGAGCGAGGCGAGGGTTCCGCGCAGGGAGCGCTTGTCGGTGAGCTGACGCGCCAGGGCGTAGACGATGATCGGGCCGCCGGTGGCGATGAGGCCGTGGACGAGCCCGCCGATCAGATAGAGGGAGGCCTCGACGAGGGGAGGGAAGGGGGCCGCCGGGGCCTGCCGCCGCAGCGTCCGCCAGAGCTCGCGCGCGGAGAAGGCGATCACCAGCACCCCGAGCAGGGTCGAGAGCCCGGTGGTGGGGATGCGCGGTGAGAGCCAGAGCCCCACCCCGAGCCCGAGGAGGGCGAGGGGGAGCAGGCGGGTCAGGAAGAGGCGGGCGCGGATCTCCTTGCGATCGAGCCAGACGATGGGCGCGGTCTGCAGGGGTCCGGTGAGGATCACCGCCGCGACCAGCACCCGCAGGTCCTCGAGGTGGACGCCGAGGGAGAGGGCCACGACGTTCCCGCCGAAGCCGGTCACCGCCTGCGCGGTCGCCGCGAGGGCGATGATGCTGGAGAGCAGGAAGGTCTTCATGGGCAGGACGGGGATCGGCGCTGCCTATCTTCGCGCCACTTCACCCGGCCCGTCCCCCCAAAAAGGACGGGAGCGGGTGAGGCTCCAGGTTCAGGCGACGCGACGCGGCGGAAGCAGCTCGGACATCAGCTGCAGGATCATGTCCTTCACCGGGCCCTGGTCGAGGGTGCCGCCGGTCATGCCGTAGATCTGGGACATCCCGGAGGCCGAGGAGAGCTCGCCGGCGCGCACGCCCTCGGCCACCTCCCGCAGGTCGGCCAGGAAGGGCTCGACCACCGGGGCGTGGGCCGGCGTCACCATCAGGTGGAGGGCAGCCGGGAGTTGCTGGGCGTCGAGGGACCAGCCCCGGGCCTCCATGGCGTCGCCCACCGCGTAGATGTCGAGGTCGTCGCCGGTGAAGGCGAAGACGCTGGCGTCGGGCTCGCCGACGATCCGCAGCCCGGGGATGGCCTCGATGCCGGCCTCGAGGGCCTCGGTGGTCTCGAGGATGGTGCGGGCGAGGGAGAGGTAGCCCTCCTCGCCCAGGTAGGTCAGCGCCGCCCAGGCCGCGGCGATGGCGCCGCCCCCGCGGGAGCCCACCATGCTCGGTGAGCCATAGAGGCCGCCGGGCCAGCGGGTGTAGGCGAAGAACTGGTGCTTCCGGTAGTCCTCGCTGCGGTAGAGGATGGTCGAGGCGCCGCGGGCGGCGAAGCCGTACTTGTGCAGATCGGCCGAGATGCTGGTGACCCCCGGGACCGCGAAGTCGAAGGGGGGGATGGGCCGGCCCAGGCGGCGCAGGAAGGGCAGGAGGTAGCCGCCGAGGCAGGCGTCCACATGGAAGGGGATGTCTCGTTGCGCGGCGAGGGCGGCCAGCGCCTCGATGGGGTCGACCACGCCGTGGGGATAGCCCGGGGCCGACCCGACCATGAGGATGGTGTTCTCGGTGATGAGGCGCTCGGCCTCCTCCGGGTCGGCCCGGTAGTCCTCCCGCAGCGGGACGTGGACCGTCTCGAGGCCGAAGTAGTGGGCGGCCTTCTCGAAGGCGGGGTGCGCCGAGAGGGGCAGGAGCAGCTCGGGCTTCTCGATCTCCGGCCGCAGCTGCCGCGCCCGGTCCCGGGCCGCCTTCACCGCCATCATGATGCTCTCGGTGCCGCCCGAGGTCATGGTGCCCACCGCCTCGGGGCCGCCCTGGAGCAGGGAGGTGGCCATCTGCACCACCTCCTCCTCGAAGCGCCGCAGGGAGGGGAAGGCGAAGGGCGAGAGCGCGTTGGCCGAGAAGAAGAGGGTGTAGGCCTCCTTCAGGACCGAGAGCAGCTCGTCCTCGGCGAAGTAGACCAGGGAGAAGGTGTGGCCGCCGTGCCAGTCGGCGTCACCGGCGGCCGCCTCCTTCAGGCGGGCGACCACCTCGTCCCGGGACAGGCCGGCCTTCGGAAACTCGGGAATGCTCATGTCGGATCTCCCATGCGATCGAGGAAGCGGCGGGCCGCCTCCAGCGCCCGCCGGGGGGCGCCGCAGGCGTGCAGCCAGTCGTCGGTGAGCTCGAGGGCCAGGTCGGGCCCGGGAGCGAAGCGTGAGTCGGTGGGCTCCAGGCGGCGCAGGCTGGTGGCGCCGTGGAGCAGGGCCCAGAGGCGGATGGCGCGGTCGGCGTCGCTGCCCGGAGTGAGGACGCCCGTCTCCCGGGCCCGGCCGAAGAGCTCGGCGACCCGCGTGAGGAAGGGCTGCACCCGCTCCATGACCTGCTGGTCGTCACCGGCGGAGGTGAGACGGCCGTCCCGGGCCAGCCCCAGGGAGAGGGCGGCGAAGGCGCGGGGGTGCTGGAAGGGCAGGAGCGCGTAGGTCTCGGCGAGGAGCAGGATGGGCACCAGGCTCCGGCGCCGCTGGTTCAGGCGGCTGCCCTCGAGCGCGGCGGCGGCCCGATCGAGGGCGGCCTCGAGCACCTCGGTGACCTCGGCCACCTGCCGCAGCTCCACCTCGGCCAGGATGGCGCCCTTCGAGGGGAAGTAGCGGTAGACGGCGCCCACCGTGTAGTCGAGCGCCTCGGCCAGCCGGGCGATGGTGAGGTGATCCGGGCCGCCCTCCTCGAGGAGCTGCTCGGCTGCCTCGAGGATCTCCTCGATGCGCAGCTCCCGGCGGCGCTGGCGGGGGCTGGAGTGAACCTTGTTCATAAAGTAAATGATATTTACTTTTTCGACCTCGTCAAGAGGGCGCCGGGCTCGAGCCGGGGCGGCGGCGCCCGGCCGCGGGATCTGCTGTATGGTCCGGGACGCCTCAGCGAAGACCCTCGTCCGGGATCTCCATGCGCACGCTCGCCATCTACGTCGCCTTCTTCCTCTCCGGGGCCGCCGGCCTGATCTACCAGGTCATCTGGGTCCGGCACTTCGGCAACGTCTTCGGGAACACGGTCTACTCCGCCTCCCTGGTGACCGGCGTCTTCATGCTCGGCCTCGGGCTCGGGGGCTTCTTCGCCGGCAGGTGGATCGATCGCCGCCGCGCCGCGGGGGTCGGGCTCCCTCTGCGCCTCTACGGGCTGGCCGAGGGCTCGATCGCGATCCTCGGCCTGCTGCTGGCCCTGCTCCTGCCCCGCCTCGGGCCGATCGCCGCCTGGATCACGTCCTATCGGGTCGGCGCCAGCGGCTGGCACGAGATCTCCTACGGGACGCACGTCGCGCTCTATGCCCTTGGCCTGGGCCTGCTCCTCCCCATCACCCTCCTGATGGGGGCGACCTTGACGCTGCTCGTGCGTCACCTGCTCGTCGAGCACCTGGACGAGGCGGGGTGGCGCATCGGCGTGCTCTACGGCGTGAACATGGGCGGCGCCGCGCTCGGCGCCTTGCTGACCGACCTCTTGCTCGTGCCGATGGTCGGGCTGCTGGCGACGGCGTCCTTCGGGGTGGTGTTCAACCTGGCCGCGGCGATGATCGCCCTGCGGCTCGCCGGCCCGCCGGGAGAGGGGGGGGCGGGGGCGACTCCCGAGCCGGCGGCCAGGGAGCGCAGCCCGCTGGACGCGCGCACGGCCTGGACCGCGGTGACCCTGCTGCTCACGGGCTTCGGCGCGATGGGCATCGAGATCATCTGGTTCCGCTTCTTCAACATCACCTTCGGCGCCTATCGAGAGGTCTTCTCGATCCTGCTGGCGGTCATGCTGGTGTCGATGTGGGCGGGGTCGGTCTGCGGCGGCGCCCTGCATCGGCGGCTCGGTGGTGCGGCGCGCATCTTCATGCTCTCGCAGGCCGGCGTGGTGATCACCGCCACGCTGCTCCTGATGTCCTCCGAGCCCGGCGGGGCGCTGCGCTACTTCAACGAATCCCTCCGGGCCGACTTCATCGCCAGCGGGCCCCTCCTGCGGGACCTGATGGCGGCGTGGTGGCGGATCCGGATGATCGGGCTGGTCATTGCCCTCCCGGCCTTCCTGATGGGCTTCACCTTCCCCGTCGCCAACGCGCTGGTGCAGGACGCCGAGGATCGGATCGGCCGCCGGGCCGGGGTGCTCTATCTGGCGAACACGATCGGCGCCGTGGCCGGCTCCTTCGTGACCGGCTTCGTGCTGATCCCCTTCCTGGGCACCCAGGGCTCGGCGTTGCTGCTCTTCGTCGCCTCGGCGACCGCCATCCTCACGATCTACCTGGCGGCGCGCTCCTCGGCCGCGAGGAGCGGTCGGCTCGAGCTCGCCGTCGCCGGCGCTGCCCTCACCGTCGCGGCCGTCGGCATCGGGGCCTGGATCGGGCTGGATCGGGGAGGGCTCCTCGCGGCCCACGCCAACGTGAACCGCCTCGCGGGGGAGCGGGTGCTCTCGACCAGCGAGGGGGTCTACGAGCTCATCTCGGTGACGGAGGACGAGTCCGGGCACCGGCGCCTGAACACCAACGGCCACAGCATGTCGGCCACCACGATCCACGGGCGCCGGTACATGCGGCTCTTCTCGCACTTCCCGCTGCTCCACCTCGATCAGCCGAAGCGAGCGCTGGTCATCTGCTTCGGGGTCGGCTCCACCGCCCGGGCCGCGGCGATGCACCCGATCGAGCGGCTCGACATCGTCGACCTCTCCCGGCACGTGCTGAAGCACGCGCCCTACTTCGAGAAGTGGAACCACGGCGTCCTCCAGGACGAGCGGGTCGAGGTCTTCGTCCAGGACGGCCGCACCCACCTGCGGACCCAGCCGCCGGGCACCTACGATCTGGTCACCCTCGAGCCTCCGCCGATCGCCTTCGCCGGCGTCTCCTCCCTCTACACCCGGGAGTTCTACGAGCTGGCGAAGTCGAAGCTGCGCGAAGGGGGCTTCGTCACCCAGTGGCTCCCCGCCTACCAGGTGCCGGAGGAGACGAACCTCGCGCTGGTCGCGGCCTTCGTCGAGGTCTTCGAGAACGCCATCCTCATCCAGGGGGACACGCGCGAGCTGATCCTCGTCGGGCGGCTCGGACAGCCGGTCGAGATCGACCTCGACGCGCTCGAGGAGCGCCTGCGGCAGCGGCCGGTGGTGAAAGAGGACCTGGCGGAGGTTCGGGTCGCCAGCCTCACCGACTTCATCGGCCTCTTCGTCGCCGGGCGGGCGACCCTGCTCCGGGCGACCGAGGGCGTCGAGCCCATGAGCGACGACCGGCCGGTGATGGAGTTCTCCCAGTCCACCCACGTCCAGGAGTCGACGATCCCCCTGGAGATCCTCGCTCCCTGGGAGGCCGGCCAGTGGTGCCCGGCCTGCCTCTCGCCCGAGGGGAGCGATCCTCGCCTGCCGGGGCTGCCTCTCTACCTGGGGATAATGATGGGCATCTACCACAGCCCGGACTACCGCGAGATCCGCTCCTGGGAGGGAGACTCGCGGGCGATCGAGTTCTTGCTGCCGGACGGCGTCACGCCGCAGCACCCCGTGATCCAGTCCAGCCCGTGGCTGCGGCACTTCTTCGAGAGCGAGCCCCCGGGGCGCCCAGGCGGGGCACCTCCGGGTGAGCCGGGGGACGCGGGCTGAAGGCGGCCGGGAGAGGGGGCGGTCGAGCGATGCGGCTGCGGGAGAACAGGTGGCTCGTCGTCCTCGCGATGGTGCTCGTGTATCTGCTCTCCCGTGCTCTCTTCTCGTGGATGGGCGTGAGCTTCGACGAGTCGCCGCTCACCCGCTCCTGGCAGAACCTCGACGTCGTGGCGCTGCAGCACGATCTGCTGGCGGGGGTCCACCACCAGCACGCGCAGCCCCCGCTCTTCAACCTCTTCCTGGGCGTCGTCCTCAAGCTCTTCCCGGTAGCCCACGCCGCCGCCTTCTCCCTCGTCTTTCGGGCGCTGGGGCTGGCGGCCTACCTCCTGAGCTACGCGATCCTCACCCGCCTCGGCTTCGGCCGGAAGATCGCCTTCCTCGCGGCGACCCTCTTCATCCTCACCCCGACGGCGGTGCTCTACGAGAGCTGGCTCTTCTACACCTGGCCGATCGCGGTGCTGCTGGCCCTCGCGGCGTACCTGCTGCTGCTCCACGAGGAGACGCTGGAGGTCAGGTACGCCGTGGGCTTCCTGGTCGTCATCGCCCTGCTCTGCCTGACGCGCTCGATGTTCCACGTGGTCTTCCTGGTGGCCTGCGCGGCCGGGGTCCTGCTCGTGCGGTCCCCGGGCCGGAGACGGATCCTGGCCTTCGCCGTGGGTCTGCTCCTGGTGGTCGGGGCGCTGCCCCTGAAGAACTACCTCGTCTTCGGATCCGCGCAGACCTCCTCCTGGCTGGGCATGAACCTCTGGAAGATGGTCGGGCACAACGTGGCGGGCGCCGACCTGCCGATGGACGCCGGGGTCGGGGCCGTGCCCGCGTTCTCGCCCATCGACCGCTACCCGGAACGCTACCGGGAGGTGCCGGCGCGCTTCTCGTCGGTGCCGGTGCTGCGCGAGGAGCGCAAGTCGACCGGAGAGCCGAACCTCAACCACCACGGCTACCTCGCCGTCTCCCGGGAGTACCTGAAGGGCGCGAGGCACCTGATCGCCGCCGATCCGGGGGCCTACCTGAGGAGCGTCGGCAAGGGGTGGGGCTACTACTGCCGGCCCGCCTGGGACTACTGGTTCCTGCAGGACAACCGGGAGCGGCTCCAGCCCTACATCGACCTCGTCTCCCTCGCGCCGATCCGCTTCCTCCTCGAGGAGCTGTTCCTGGGAGAGGACGCCGCGGCGGGAGCCTTCCCCCGCTCGTCCTATCTGCTGGTGCCGGGGATGCTGATCCTGGTGGTCGTCAACCTCGTCCTCGGCCTCGTCCGCCGCTTCCGGGGCGGTAGCCGCCCCCGGTCGATCGTCTTCCTCGCCTTCCTCGTGCTGACGGTGCTCTACGTCGCGCTGCTCGGGAACGCGCTGGAGTACGGAGAGAACAACCGCTTTCGGGTGCAGACCGACCTCCTCCTCTACCTCGCGGTGATCGTCTCCCTTCGCGATCTCGGGGGGGCGTTGCGCCAGAGGGTGTTCGAGAAGCGGGACCCCTGATCTAGAGTGAGCCCCCAATAGGAGAGCCAGCAATGACGACCGCCCTGAAGCAGACCTTCCTGACCCTTTGTCCCCTGATCGCCCTCGCCGTGGTCCCGGGCTGTGACGACCGCAGCGCCGAGGAGAAGGGGCGGGACTACGCCGACGAGAAGATCGGCTTCGCCGAGGGCGCCGCCAAGGTGCTGGAGGAGAAGGGCAAGGGGCTCGGCACCTCCGCCGCGAAGGGGGTCGGCGATCTGGTGAAGGGCGCCGGCTCGGCGGTGAAGGACACGGTCAACCCGCCGGTGGAGGTGAGCCTCTCCGAGGGATTGCAGTCGAGCGGCCTGAAGGTCCTCGAGGCCCACGAGGGCGCGACCACCCCCGAGGCCCGGGAGGTCGTCGTCAGCCTCGCCTTCGAGCAGGCCTACCCCGGCCGCCTGGTGCTCCTCGCCCTCGGCGAGGAGGGCGCCGAGGCCGCCCGGGCGGCCACCCCGGCGAACCTCGAGCAGGCGCCCGGCAGCCAGCAGGTGCTCACCTTCGGCTTTCCGCCGGACACCCGCCTCTCGAAGATCGGCGGCTATCGGCTCGAGGAGCTGGCCGCGAAGAGCGTCACCGTCGACGCGGGCCTCCCCGCCGATGGCCTCACCCTGAGCCAGCTCGAGGAGAAGGGCAGCACGGTCTCCCTCTACGCGGTCTTCGTGAAGGCCTACTGGGGCGGGCTCCAGCTGCGGGCCCACGACGCCGGCGGCCAGGAGCTCGGGCGCAGCGAGCCCACCGTGGCGCTGAAGCAGGCCGCCGACTCCGCCACCTACCTCTCCTTCGACTTCGATGCCCGGACACCGCTGGCGAAGGCCGCGCGCTACACCCTCCACGCCGCCGAGCCGAAGCCCGCGGCCCCCACCCCCTAGCGGCTCGACGGCACTCCCGGATGACCTGGCGCACCGAACACGTGGGGAGCCTGCTCCGGCCCCCGGAGCTGATGAACCTGCGGCTCGCCCTGCTCCAGGGCCAGGGCGATCCCGGGGCCCTCGCCCGGCTGGAGGACGAGGCCATCCTCCAGGTGCTCGAGCGCCAGCGGGAGCTCGGCCTCGACGTGGTGGGCGACGGGGAGTTCCGACGCTTCTCCTTCATCGGGGAGATCGCGGCCTCCGTCTCGGGCTTCGCCTTCGGCCAGCTGCCGAACCCCGACTGGTTCACGGCGGAGGGCCGCGACAACCCGGGCGCCAACGCCATGATCGCGGCCGAGAGGCTCGAGCCGCGCCGGCGGATCGCGCAGCGGGAGGCGGCCTTCCTCGGGGCGCACGCCGCCGGGCCCTTCAAGGTCACGCTCCCGAGCCCCCTGGTGATCGCCCAGGCCGGGTGGACCCCCGAGCGCAGCAGCGCGGCCTATCCGCGGCGCGCGGATCTGATGTGGCACGTGGCCGATCTCCTCCGCGAGGAGATCGCGGCGCTCGCCGCCGAGGGTGTCCCCTACGTCCAGATCGACAACCCCGGCCTGGCCCACTACCTCGATCCGGCGCTGGCCGAGCGCGCCCGCGGCGTGGGGATCGAGATCGACATCCCCCTCGAGGAGGCCCTGGCGGCCGATCATCACTGCGTGAAGGATCTCCCCGAGGAGGGCCCCGTCGTGGGCCTGCACCTCTGCCGCGGCAACTGGAGGAGCGCCTGGCTGGCGCAGGGCGGCTACGAGCCCGTGGCCGAGGCGCTCTTCTCCCTTCCCCGCGTGAACCGCCTCCTGCTGGAGTTCGACACCGAGCGGGCGGGGAGCTTCGAGCCCCTGCGCCTGGTGCCCGGTGACAAGACGGTGGTGCTGGGGCTCGTCTCCACCAAGCAGGGGAGCCTGGAGGACGAGGAGGCGCTCCTCCGCAAGGTCGAGGCGGCCTCCCGCCACCTCCCCCTCGAGCGGCTGGCCATCAGCCCCCAGTGCGGCTTCGCCACGAGCATCCCGGGCAACCGGATCACCCCCGAGGAGCAGTGGGCCAAGCTCGAGCGCGTCGTCTCCCTGGCGGCGCGGCTCTGGGCCTGAGCTCGCGCGCGTCAGCGCAGACCGTTGAGGTCGGCGACGACCTCGAAGAGGTCGCCGAGGTCGTAGAAGTCCACCGCCACGATGTTGGGCAGCCGGCCGCTCTCGGCCTGGCACTCCGCGGCCCGGGCGCCGAGCACAGCCGCGGTGTTGGCCTCGGCGGCGGCGTCCGGATCGGCCAGCGAGTTTCCGATCCAGTGGTTGAGCAGGTAGAGCGGCGCGGCGGGGTCGCCCCGGTTGTGGGCGCAGGAGAACTCCTCGAGGGCGGCGAAGGAGTAGGGCGTGTCGCGGAAGAGATCCCAGGCGTGGTGGTACCAGGCCGGCGGCGGACCCGAGAACTCGGCGCTGACCAGCACCCGCTCCCCCGAGGCGATCATCTCCTCCAGGGTCGGCCAGCCGGCGGCCGGATCTCCCCGGTAGACGTGCGCCCCGAGCCCGCTCGCGTCGATGGCCGCCACCGTCTCCGCGACGGTGGTCGCGTCCTGGAGGATCAGGACCATGACTTCACGGGGGTGCGCGTCGAGGAAGGCCGCGATCGTCCCGAGGCCCTCCACCAGCGGCGTCGCGCCCAGCTCGCAGGCGGCGTGGCAGAGCCACAGGCCCCCCTGCCACTCGTGGGTGTCGAGCAGCATCGCCCGGACGCCGTCCTCGAGCTGCCGCGCCAGCCCGAAGGTCTGGTTCGGCACGGACCAGCCCTCGTCGTCGTTGGACATCGAGTTGTGGGTGCCGGGCAGCACCACCTCCGGCAGGCTTCGCGAGCAGAGGGCCGCGTCCCCGTTGCAGGGCGCCGGGGGCTCGGGCTCGCTGCCGCAAGCGAGAGTGCCGAGGAGCACCGCGGCGAGGAGGAGGGCAGAGAGGATCGGGGGGGCTCTCATCGCAGGGCGATGATGCCCTACTGGCAGGCCCGGCGCGACTCGAAGACGACCGAGCCCTCGGTGGCCCACTGCATGCGGCCGTAGGGGATCGACTCGGTGTGGCGGCCGGCGGCGAAGATCTCGCCCGGCGTGTAGTTGGCGCCGCCCCGGCTCTGCCAGAGGCGCACCACCTCGCCGTCCGGGCGGCGCACGTCGACGAAGAAGGCGAGCGCGTCGACGGTCCAGTCGGCGCCGGTGCCGTACATCGTGGTGGTGGACTGGTAGGTGAAGCCGACCTTCCAGACGCCGGGCGCGACCGGCAGGCCCAGGGAGAAGTGATCGGTCGGGGCCATGCCGGGGCCGTGGGAGCGGGTGAAGAGGCCGGCCTCGAGGACCTCGCCCTCCTGCTCGCCCACCTCGAGGTAGGCCACCAGCCAGTTCGTCGGGATGCCGTAGTGCCCCATGTAGCCATCGCCGAAGCCGACCACGTGGAGCTCGCAGGCGGTCGCGTCGTACTGCCCCGCGAGCTCGTAGCCGACGCAGTGGGGCTGGTTGTGCACCATCTGGTCGCTCTCGGTGTGCGCTCCGCTCTCCTTCTGGAGGCCGAGGCAGCGGGGGTCCGAGGCGTCGGGCCAGACCTCGAAGTGGTAGTTCTCGCCGTAGTTGGAGTCCCAGGCGACGCAGGAGGAGCCGGCGCCGGTGTAGTTCTCGAACCAGAGCTCGATGCTCTCGGCGTTCTCGGGGATCTCGAGCTGCCAGGTCCGCTCGGTGGCCTCGTTGGTGGGGATGCCCGCGTTGCTGATCAGCTGCCGCACGCTGCCCTGGAGGTGCTGGCCCTCGGGCAGGAAGCGGGCGTGGGCGACGACGTCCCAGGCGGGGTGGCCGTTGTGGGTGCCCCGGCAGTGAGGGAGGCGGTCGAGCTGGTACTGCACTCGCAGAAAGCCACCCTGCCGGAGGGTGCCGTGCCGGCTCTCGCCCCAGCCGGCGTCGAAGAAGAGCGAGCCGACGGGGGGCTGGCAGACGCCCCCGTCGGAGGCGCCGTAGCCGGTGCTCGCCGTCAGGCGATGGGTGTCGAAGGGGCCGGTGTAGCGGTTGTGGTCGAAGAGCCGGGTCCCGCCGGGCAGCTCGACGAAGGGCAGCACCTCGATGGCCTCGGGGGAGGGCGACTGCGGACCGAAGAGGTGGTCGCTCATCCCGAAGTGGTAGCGCCGGTAGCCGGCCCGCCCCTCGCCCTCGTGAACGCCGTCGATCTGCCAGTGGTCGCCCTCGGAGCCGAGACGATAGAGGAGGCGCACCGCGGTCCCCTCCGGCAGGTCCTCGTCGACGTCGACCTTCACCTCCCAGTAGTAGAGGCACTCGCCCGAGTCGCAGTCCATCTGGTAGTCGCCCTCGCCCGGAAGCCGTCCGGCCGAGCGCAGCACCACCTGGCAGGCGCGGTCGGCGCGATCGCCGCCGTCGTCCACGATGGAGGGGGAGAGGGCGGCCACCGCGTGCCCCTGCGAGCGGGACTGCAGGCCGGTGCCGGCCAGGTCACCGCAGGCGGTCAGGGGGAGCAGGCCGACCAGGAGGAGAAAGCGCGAACGGTTCATGGGGAGCACCTCGCGAGGAGAACGGGGAGGTCGTTCTCGGGGCGGGGCTTGTGGCAGGCCTGACGCGGGGCGTCAAGATCGCGGGGGGCGGGCGCCTGGGGGCTAGCCGTAGTGCTTCTCGGCCGCCTCCTCGGCGGCGATGGCGTCGGCCTCGTGGTCGCGCACCGGGGCGCTGCGTCCCGTACGCTCGGCCTCCGAGGCGTACCACTCGTGGGCGACGATGGTGCTCATCACCTCGTTGGTGCCGGTCCAGATCGAGGCCAGGCGAAGGTCCCGGAAGGTGCGCTCGACCGGGTAGACGTCGGTGTAGGCGATGCCGCCCATGACCTGCATGGCGTGGTGGCTGACCTGCTGGCAGCTCTCGGTGACGAAGCGCTTGGTCTCGCTGACCATCCGGCGGATCGTCGCCTCGCTCTCCCCGGCGTCCACCGCGGTCGCCGTGGCGTGGACCAGCGCCCGGGAGGCGTCGAGGAGCATGGCGCTCTCGGCGATCTGGAAGCTCACCCCCTGGAAGCGGGCCACCGGCCGGCCGAAGGCCTTGCGGCGGGTGGTGTAGCGGGTTGCGATCTCCAGGGCGGGGCGCGCGGCGCCGATGGTCATGGCCGCGGTGCCCAGCCGCTCGGGGATCATCATCGTGTTGAAGACCTCGTAGGCGCCGCCGATCCGGCCGACGACGTTCTCCTTCGGGACCTTCACGTCCTGGAAGGTCAGCCGGCCGGTGCCGCCGCCCCGGCAGCCCATCAGGCCGTAGAGGTAGCTCACCTCCACGCCCTCGCCGCGATCGACCAGGAAGCAGGTCAGCGCCTCGTGGGGCTTGGCCTCCGGGTCGGGATCCGTGCGGGCGTAGACCAGGAAGTAGTCCGCGCCCTCGGCGCCGACGATGAAGCGCTTCTGGCCGTTCAGCAGGAAGTGGTCGTCCTTCTCCTCGGCGGTGGTGGTCGCCCCGAAGAAGTCCGAGCCGCCCCGGGGCTCGGTGAGGCACTCGGCGGCGAACTTCTCCCCCTTCAGGAGGGGCACCACGTACCTCTGCTGCTGCTCGGGGGTGCCGTGCTTCACGACGGCGTCGCAGACCAGCTCGGCGCCGACCCCGAAGACGCAGGCGAAGATGTAGCCGAGGGTGCCGACCTCCTCCATGCCCACGCAGGAGGCGACCCAGTCCAGCTCCCGGCCGCCCAGGCCTTTCGGGTAGCGCACGCCGAGGAGCCTCCGCCGGCCGGCCTCCTGGAGGAAGTCCTTCGGGAAGCGCACCTCGTCCCGGTCCATGGCGAGGATGAGGTCGCGGGGGACCCAGGCGACGAGCTCGCGGATCTCGTCGCGGTAGGCCTTCTGGGTGTCGGTGAGCAGGTGATCGAACATCCGGGGAGTAGGCCACGGTGCGCGCCGGGGGAGAAGGCACGGTGGGTGGTTGACCCCGGGGCGGGGCGCACCTAGGGTGCCCAAACTTCGACCACCCGGTCGAAGTTCGACCGAGGAGTCCGGAATGTCCCAGATCAACGAGGAGCGCCGCCAGGAGCGCCGCCAGGGCCGCCGGGAGCGGGAGCGGGAGGCCCGGATCGCCGCGATCCGCGAGGCCGCCGCCCGCCTCTTCGCCCGCAAGGGGGTGGAGGCGACGACCATGGAGGAGGTGGCCGACGCCGCCGAGCTCGGCAAGGCCACCCTCTACCACTACTTCCCGACCAAGCAGGCGCTCTTCCGGGAGATCGTGACCTCGGCCACCCGGGAGTTCTGGGAGAGCCTGGTCGAGGAGGGCCTGGCGCCCTCTCCCGACGCGGACGAGGTCCAGGCGCCCCGGACGGCGCTCGACGCCGTCGAGCGGGTGGCCCGGGTCACCAGCACCTACTACGCCGGGGAGGGCGAGCTGCCCCGCCTCCTGCTGCCGCTGATGGCGGGGGGGCAGGCCCGGCTGGCCGAGGCCCTCGGCCCCGAGGTCGCCGCGGAGGTGATGCGCGCCCACCGGCCCATCCTCGCCCCCCTGAAGACCGTCGACGCGGCGATGCCCCTCCCGGGCGCCGTCGCGGATCTGCTCACCACCCTCATGGTGGGCCTCGCCCACCGCGCCCAGGCCGACCCCGGCCGGGATCCTCGCTCCGAGCTGGACCTCTTCTTCAAACTCCTCCGTGCCGGCTGCGCCGGGACCTCCCGGGAGAACGCCTAGATGATTCACATCACCGACTGGGTGCTGAAGCGCCCCTGGCTCACCATCGGCCTGACCGTCCTCTCCTTCTTCGTCTTCGGCTTCGGGATGCGGGGGATGAGCGCCGACACGGACGTCACCCGCGATCTGCCGCAGAACATCCCGGCCAAGCTCCTCTATGACCGGATCGACGAGATGTTCCCGGCCAAGGAGACGATCATCGTCGTCGCCGAGAGCGAGGATCACTTCTCGGTGGAGGGCCTCGCGAAGCTCGACGCTCTGACCCGCGTCCTCGAGAAGGTCGAGGGCGTGCAGTCGGTGATGAGCCTCACCACGGCCCGGCTGATCACCGCCGACGAGAACGGGATGGTGGTGCAGCCCGCCGGGGATCCTCTCCCGCAGACCCCGGAGGAGGCCGCGTCGCTGAAGGAGCGCCTCTACGGCCAGCCCCTCTACGTCGGCACCCTCCTCTCGGAGGACGGCACCGCGGTGGCCACCCTGGCCATGGTGAAGTCCGGCGCCCGGGAGGCCGACGTCGCCGAGCGGATCCTCGCCATCGCCGACGATCCCGCCCAGAGCCAGGGTCTGAAGCTCCACGTCACCGGCCGGGGGGCCGCCAACTACTGGGGCAAGGTGCTGATGGGCCGCGACATGGGGATGCTCTCCTCGGCGGCCCTCGGGATCGTCTTCCTGCTCCTGCTGATCATCTTCCGCTCCTTCCGGGGTCTGCTCCTGCCGCTGGGCGTGGTGATCACGGCCATCATCTGGACCATGGGGCTGATGGGCTACCTGGCCATCCCCCTGACCCACAGCACCGAGGTGATGCCGATCCTCCTGCTGGCCATCGGGGTGGCCGATGGCATCCACATCCTCAAGGGCTACTACGAGCGCGCCCGCGGCGAGTCCGACGCCCGGGCCGTGGTGCGGGCCACCATGGTGGACCTGAATCGCCCGGTGGTGCTCACGTCGATCACCACGATGGTCGGCTTCATCAGCCTGGCGTCCTCGGGCGTGGCGTCCATCGAGGTGCTCGGCTACCTCACGGCCTTCGGTGTCTTCGCCGCGATGATCTTCTCGGTCACCCTCATCCCCGCGGTGCTGGTGCTCCTGAAGGTCCCGCAGCTCGCCGAGGAGAAGAAGGCGCGCTTCCTCTGGGCCGAGGCCTTCGCCGGCCGCTACGCCGCCCTCCTGGCCCGCCGGCGCTGGGCGGTCCTGGGAGGCATCCTCGCGGTCATCGGCCTCTCGATCTGGGGGGCCACCCGGGTGCCGGTGGAGATGAGCACCACCGAGAACTTCGCGCCCGACCACCCCCTGCGGGTGGCCACCGAGGCGGTGAACCGCCACTTCGCCGCCACGACCAACCTCACGGTGGTCGTCGAGGGGAGCGCCGCGGACGCGATCAAGGATCCGGTGGTCCTCGAGCGGATGGACGCCCTCCAGACCTGGCTCGAGAGCCAGCCTCACGTCGGGAAGATCCAGTCGATCACTGGCTTCATCAAGCAGATGCACCGCGTGATGCACGGCGACGCCCCGGAGCAGTTCCGCCTGCCGCAGGTGATGGAGAAGGAGACCGGCACCGAGTGGGTCGAGCGCGACGGGGTCGAGGTCGAGGAGGAAGTGACCTTCGAGGTGCCCGGCAAGGAGCTGGTCGCCCAGTACCTCGCCCTCTACGAGATGAGCGGCAAGCCCGACGACTTCGCCAACCTCGTCACCTACGACTACCGGACCGCCCGGATGAACGTCTTCCTCTCGACCGACCGGGCCACCCACCTCACGACCCTCCACGACGACCTGAAGGTCTGGCTCGCCGAGAACTTCTCCGGGGTCGAGGGTCTGCAGGCCCAGCTCACCGGCATGGCCGAGCTGATCCGGGCCGTGAACGACATGCTGGTCGAGGGGCAGGCCTGGTCCATCGCCCTCTCCCTGCTGCTGGTCTGGCTGGTCACCGCGCTGATCTTCCGCTCGCCGGTGCTGGGGCTCTTCGCGACCCTGCCCCTCTTCTTCAGCCTCTTCCTCAACTTCGGCACCATGGGGCTCTCGGGGATCGCCCTGAACGTCATGACCATGGCCACCTCCTCGGTGGCGGTGGGCGTGGGCATCGACTACGCCATCCACTTCATCCACCGCTATCAGGTCGACCGGCGCACCGGCGCCACCTACGAGCACGCCGCCGCCAGCGCCCTGCGCACGAGCGGCGTCGCCATCGCCTTCAACGCCGCCGCGGTGGCCCTGGGCTTCTCGGCCCTCGGCCTCTCGGCCTTCAAGGGGGTGTCCGACATGGGCATCCTCATCGCCCTGACGATGGTCACCAGCGCCTTCGCCGCGCTGACCATCCTCCCCGTCCTCTTCATCGTCCTGAAGCCGCGCGCCTTCGCCGTGGCTCCCGGGGCGGATGCGCCCAAAACCGACTCCTCTCCGCGCGAGGCTGCCTGACCATGCGTACCCTCACCCTCGTCCTCTCCCTCCTCCTCGCCCTCCCGGTCCTCGCGGCCGACGATCCCCGCGCCCTGATGGACTCGGTCTTCGACCGGGGGACCTGGCAGGACATGAAGGGGAAGATCACCCTCACCCTGAAGACCCGGCGCGGCGACACCAAGGAGCGCGAGATCGAGATGTGGTCGCGGGACAACGAGGCCGGGGAGGCCAGCATGCTCATGCGCTTCGTCGCCCCCGCCGACGTCAAGGGCACGGCCTTCCTGCAGATCGAGAACACCGGCAGCGCGGACGATCGCCGCCTCTTCCTGCCGGCGCTGCGGCGGGTGCAGCGGATCACCTCCTCGGGCACCGGCGGCAACTTCATGGCCTCGGACTTCACCTTCTACGACATCGGCATGGCCGAGCTGGACGACTGGAAGTTCACCTTCGCCGGAGAGGGGAAGACCAAGCTCGGCGCCTGCAAGAAGGTCGAGGGCAAGGCCGCCGAGGAGCGGGTGATCACCGAGACCGGCTACTCGAAGGTGATCTGGTGCGTCGATTCCGAGAAGCTCACGGTCCTGGGCACCGAGTACTTCGACAAGGACGGGGACCGCTTCAAGCAGCTCACCGTGCAGGCCTTCGAGGAGCTCTCGGGGGTGCCCTTCGCCACCGACATGCTGATGGAGGATCTGAGCACGGGGCACAGCTCGCGGATGCTCTTCTCGGGCCTCGAGGTGAACACGGGCGTCGATCCCTCCCTCTTCACCGAGCGCGCCCTGCGCAAGCGGCGCTGACCATGGGGCGACTCTCGTGCCTCCTCGCCGCCGGGCTGATCGCCGCGGCGGTCGCCTCGCCGGCCACCGCCGCCAGCGACGGACCGACCCCCTTCGGCTACGTGAAGGGCTACCTCTTCCAGTCCCTCTCCGATCCCTATGTCATGGAGCGGGTGGGCACGCGCCTGCAGCTCGGCCTCGAGGGCGGCGGGGGCTGGGCCGGCTACCACCTCTCGGTGGACCTCGACCTGGGCACCCGCGTGGGGGGTGAGCCGGAGACCGAGCTCTTCGGCCTGCGCCCGGTCGAGGCCTGGTTCGAGCTGCTGGGCGAGCACCTCGAGCTGAGGGTGGGCAAGCAGTTCGTCTTCTGGGGCCGCGCCACCTGGGTGAACCCCACCGACGTGATCACCGCCTGGGACTACGCGAACATGTCCTCGGAGCTCGAGGACTACCGCCTCGCCCCCACGGCGGCGCGCCTGCGCTGGCTGATCTCCGGCGAGCTGGAGCTCGACGTGGTCTGGGTGCCCATCTTCGAGCCCAGCCGGGTTCCCCTGGTGCTGCCCGAGATCGAGGGCGCGACGGTCGAGCTGGGCTTCCAGTCCGTGCCGGACCGGAGGCTCTTCGATGGCGAGTTCGGTCTGCGCCTCGGCCAGACGGTCTCCGAGTGGGCCTTCGACTGGTCCCTCTCCGCCTACCAGGGCTGGGAGAAGCTGCCCCGCGCCAGCCTCGCGCCGAGCGGCGCGTATCTTCCTCCTTCGCCACCCACCCGCTGGGACTACCACACGGCGCACCGGCGCATGAGCATGCTCGGCCTCGACCTCGCCAAGACCCTCGGCCCCCTGGTGATCACCGCGGAGGGGGCGATGAAGTTCGTGGACGGCCCGGCCGACCTCTACAACGGGATCACCGATCGCTTCGAGTACGTCGCGGGCCTCACCTGGGTCGTCTCCCAGGACATGCAGGTCGGCCTCCAGAACCTCGGGAAGCTCCAGGTCGGGGATCCTCCGAGCGACGAGATGTTCCCCTCCCCCGATCCGATGGACCAGCAGCTCTCTCTCTTCATTCAGGCCGACCTCGCCAAGGAGTGGGGCGCCCAGCTGATCCTCATCTACGACCTCACCTACAGCGACGGCTTCGCCCTGGGCTTCCTCACCTGGAACCCCATCGACGCCCTGAACCTCGCCCTGGGGGTCATCGGCTTCGCCGGCCGGGAGGACACCACGCCCTACGGGCGGATGCGGGACGCCTCCCAGCTCTTCCTCGAGGCCAAGTACAGCTTCTAGAAGAGCTCGGGGTCCATCCACTGCACGACGTCGGCGGACATCCCGCCGTCGATTGGCACCACGGCGCCGGTGACCCAGGCGCCGGCGGCGCCGGCCAGCCAGAGCACCGCGCCGCCCACGTCGTCGGGGCGGCCGATCCGGCGCAGGGGGATCCGGGTCTCGAGGTGCTCCCGGCGGGCCTCGTCCCCCGTGATGTAGTTCATCATCTTGCTGGGGAAGGGGCCCAGCGCCAGCGCGTTGACCGTGACGTGCCGGGGTCCCAGCTCGTTGGCCAGCACCCGGCCGAGGTGGTGCAGGGCCGCCTTGCTCGCGGCGTAGGCGTAGGCGCCCTGCCCGTTGGGGATCGATCCGTTGATGCTACCGATGTTGACGACGCGGGCGGGATCGTCGGCGCTCGCCGCCCTCTCCATCAGGGGCAGCAGGGCCTGGATCAGGCTGAAGGGGGCGGCGACGTTCACCGACTGCAGGTCCTCCCAGGCCTTCCAGGGGTGCTGGCCCAGGGGGGCGCCCCAGGTCTTGCCCGAGTTGTTCACCAGGATCTCGAGGCGCTCGCAGCGGGACTCGACCTCCTCCGCGAGCGCCAGCACGCCGGCCTCCGTGGAGAGGTCGGCCCCGAAGCCCTCGCAGCGCTCCTCGCCCAGGGCCTCGTTCACCTCGGTCGCGGCGGTGGCGCAGGCCTCGCCCCTGCGCGAGGCGATCAACACCCGGGCGCCAGCGCCGGCCAGGGCCTCGGTGATCATCCGGCCGACGCCGCGGGCCCCGCCGGTGACGAGGGCCGTCTTGCCCTCCAGGCCGAAGAGTCGCTGGAGCCGGGCCTCGGGGCGGGTCGTGGTTCTCATGACCCCTGCTTGCCTCTCCCCGTGCTCGAACGCAACCGCCCCTCCCTCACCCCCTCCACCCTGGGATCTTTGCGGCGGGCCCGACCTCGGACTATCTAGGGCGCCATGCGTAATCTGATCTTCGTCCTGTTCGCGATGTTCCTTGCCTCCTGTGCCTCCACCAAGGGCCAGACCGGCGCCGGTGGCGCGGAGCACGCCTGTGATGGTGAGTGCTGCAAGAAGGATGGCGCCGCCGCTGAGAAGCCCGAGCACACCTGCGACGGCACCTGCGACCACGCCAAGGCGGGCGGCAAGCCCTGCCACGGCGACAAGGCCGGCGCCTTCCACAAGGAGGGGATGCCCGAGGGTGAGCACACCATGGAGAACGTCGCCGCCCACGTCGACGAGCTCTTTGGCAAGCTCGACGCCGACGCCGATGGCTTCCTCACCCGGGAAGAGGTCGGGGAGCACCACCTCGCCGAGAAGTTCACGGTGGCCGATCAGGACGCCGACGAGAAGATCTCGAAGGCGGAGATGGTCTCCTTCGGCAAGCGGATGCACGACCACATGGCCCAGAAGAAGGCCGCGGCCGAGGCTGCCCCGACCGCCGAGTAGACACTGGCCACGAGCTTCGAGCTAGGAACCAAGAGCAACTAGGCTTCCGGGAGTGAAGCCGGACAATGGGCTCGCTCCCTTCGGGGATGCGGGCCCATTTGCTGATAGCTGATAGCTGACAGCTTCAATCGACGTCGATCTCTGCCCGCCCCAGCTCGGTCGTCCCGCGCCGCACGATGACCTCCCAGCGGCCGGGCTTGGAGAGGGTCTTCGAGAGGTAGGTCCGGTAGCGGAAGCCCTTCCCGTTCACCTCGAGGTCCTGGGTGCTGCGCACGACCCCGTCGTGTGCCCACTGCACCATGACGTCGTCGAAGCTCTCGCCCTGCGGCACCAGCCAGCTCATCCAGGCGCTGACGGTGTCGCCCTTCTTGGCGGCGCCGCGCAGGGGCTCGATGCACTCGTAGCGGGTGTCCGAGGCCTTGGCCGTGTCCACCTTCAGGCAGGGGGTGAGGCGGACCAGCACCGGCGGGCCGCCCTGCCCCCGGTAGTAGTACTCCCAGACGGCCTGCACGGTGTCGGCGTCCGGGGTGCTCGGCGCGGCCTTGCCGTAGCTCTGGCCGACGCTGGGGCGGCTGTGACCGCCGAGGGCGTCGTAGATGTCCGCGGGCAGGCGCAGGGTGGCGACGTTCACGTCGGCCTCGAGCCCCAGCACGCCACCCATCCAGCCGAAGACGTTCTCCTCCTTCTCGACGTAGGCGTAGGCGAGGTCGAGCCGGCCGGCGTAGGGGATGCTCACCCGCTCGTAGTCGGCGTCCTTCACGCCCTTGCCGTCCTGGAAGCTCTTCCGGCTGCTGGCGAGGACGGTGCCGCGCACCTCCACCTCCCACTCGCAGTCCTCGATCACGTTGGCCTGGGCGACCCGCACCACCTGCACCTTCGACTCGCAGAGCGAGCAGAAGTCGATCAGGAAGGAGCCCGGGACGAGCAGATCGACGGCGCGGCGGGCGTCGGCCTCGGTGTTGCACTGAAGCTGATCGGCCAGCGCGGGGGCCGCGGGGGCGAGCAGGCCTCCGAGGAGCACGAGAGCGAAGAGGAGCGGGCGAGCTCTGCGAGAAGCCATGGGGAACCTCCGGGATTCCATATTTGGAGAGGAGCGCTAGCGCCAGGCGCGGGCCTCGAACTGCTGACCGTCCTTCTCCAGGAACTCCTCGTAGGTCCCGGGGAAGTCGATGAGGCCGTTCGGGGTGAAGGCCCAGATCCGGTTGCAGACCGACTCGATGAGCTCCCGGTCGTGGGTCACCATGAAGACGGTGCCCTCGTACTGCTCGAGCGCCTCGCCGAGGGCGAGGATCGACTCGAGATCCAGGTGCGTGGTCGGGTCATCGAGGACGAGCACGTTGTCGCCCTGCAGCATCAGCCGGGAGAAGATCAGCCGCACGGCCTCGCCGCCCGAGAGGGCCTTGGTGGGCTTGTCGCCCTCCTCGCCGCGGAAGAGCATCCGGCCCAGCAGCGAGCGGATGGTCTGCTTGTCGGCGTCCCGGTCGAAGCTGTGGAGGTACTCGGCGACCGTGGTGTCGTCGGGGATCGTGCTGCGGTGGTCCTGGGGGAGGTAGCCCACCGAGGTGTTGTGCCCCCACTCGATCTCGCCGTGGTCGGGCTGCAGGCGGCCGGTGAGCAGTTCGCAGAGGGTGGTCTTGCCCACGCCGGTGGTGCCGATGATGCCGATCTTGTCTCCCTTCATCACCAGGGAGTCCATCTCGTCACAGACCATCACGTCGGGCCAACGCTTGTCGACGCCCTTCAATTCCACGACCCGCTTGCCGGAGGGCTGCTTGATGTCGAAGCGGATGAAGGGCCGGGCGATGTTCGAGCGCTTGAGATCGACGACCTTCAGCTTCTCGATCTGCTTCTTGCGGCTCTGCACCTGCGAGGCGCGGGTGCCCGCCGAGAAGCGCTGCACGAAGTCCTGCAGCTGGGCGATCTTCTTCTCGCGCTCGGTGTTCTCGTGCTCGAGGCGCGAGCGGATGCCCACCTTCGCCTGCACCATGTCGTCGTAGCCGCCGGGGTAGAGGATGATCGTCTCGTAGTCGATGTCGGCGATGTGGGTGCAGACCGCGTTGATGAAGTGCCGGTCGTGGCTGATGGTGATCAGCACGCCCTCGTAGTCCTCGAGGAACTTCTCCAGCCACCGGATGGATTCCAGGTCGAGGTTGTTGGTGGGCTCGTCGAGGAGCAGGGCGTCGGGCTTGCCGAAGAGCGCCTTGGCCAGCAGGGTGCGCACCTTGTAGCTCGCGGGGATCTCGGCGAGCTTCTTGTCGTGGAGCGCGTCCACCACGCCGAGCCCCGAGAGCAGGGTCGCGGCGTCGGACTCGGCGGTGTAGCCGTCCTCCTCGGCGATGACGCCCTCGAGCTCACCGAGCTTCATGCCGTCCTCGTCGGTCAGGTCCTCCCCCTTGGCGAGCAGGACCTCCTTCTCCTGGAGGGCGTCCCAGAGGGGGCGGTTGCCCATCATCACGCAATCGAGGACCCGCGCCTCGTCGTAGGCGAAGTGATCCTGCTCCAGCACCGAGAGGCGCCGGGGAGGGTTCGCCGAGCCGGTGTCCGGATCGATCTGACCGGAGACGATCCGCATGAAGGTGGTCTTGCCGGCGCCGTTGGGGCCCGTCAGCCCGTAGCGGTTCCCCGCCTTGAAGGTGACGGTCACCTCCTCGAAGAGCTTCTTGCCCCCGAAGGCCTTGGAGAGGTTGTTGATGCTGATGTTGGCCATGACGTACTCCCTGCCCCCGAAAAGATGCCTGACCCCCCGGCCTTCCGGCGGGGTGTTCTAGCGCCCCGCGAGCACCTTTTCAATCGGTGGCGGCCAAGTGCCTGAATTACGGCCAGAATTCGGCCGCAGACCCGTTTCGTGCGATCTGCGGTGGATGAGCTACCTTGGGGGGGCGCGCCCGCAGGTCCAGCCTGGGGCCGATGGACGATCGATGGAACTGATTCGAAACTGGTTCAGGAGAACCTTCTCTGACCCTCAGCTGGTCATCCTGATCGTCCTGCTGGTCTGCTTCTTCGGGGCGCTCCTCCTCCTGGGTGACATGCTGGTGCCGGTGATCGCCGCCACGGTGATCGCCTATCTCCTGGAGGCGCCGGTGAAGCTCCTGGAGCGTCGGCTCCCGCGCCTGCTCTCGGTCTCGATCGTCTTCGTCTGCTTCCTGGCGGTCTCCCTCTTCGTGATCGTCGCCCTGGTGCCCCTGATGATCCGGCAGGGCGGGCAGCTGGCCGAGTCGGTGCCCGCGGTCGTGCGCTCGGCCCAGCAGGGGCTGCTCACCGTCTCCGAGCGCTACCCCGAGCTCCTGGCCGAGGCCCAGCTCCGGGAGATCATGACCGGCGTTCAGTCCCAGCTCTCCGGCAGCCTCCAGGACGTGGTGAGCGTCTCGGTGGCCTCCGTGGTGGGGCTGGTGACCCTGGCCGTCTACCTGATCCTCGTCCCCCTGATGGTCTTCTTCATGCTGAAGGACAAGGTGGCCATCCTGGGCTGGGCCGGGCGCTTCCTGCCCAGCCGGCGGGAGCTGGCGGCCAGCGTCTGGCAGGAGGTCGATCAGCAGATCGGCAACTACATCCGGGGCAAGGCGGTGGAGATCGTCGTCGTCGCGATTGCCTCCTACATCACCTTCCTCATCCTCGACCTCGACTTCGCCCTCCTGCTGGGTATCCTGATCGGCCTCTCGGTCCTGGTGCCCTACGTCGGCGCCACGGTGATGACCTTCCCGGTCGCGGCCGTGGCCTACGTGCAGTGGGGCTTCGGCGAGGAGTTCACCTGGGTGGTGGTGGCCTACCTGATCGTGCAGGGCCTGGACGGCAACCTGCTGGTGCCGATCCTCTTCTCGGAGGCGGTGAAGCTCCACCCGGTGGCCATCATCGCCGCGATCCTCTTCTTCGGCGGGCTCTGGGGCTTCTGGGGCGTCTTCTTCGCCATCCCCCTGGCCACCCTGGTGCGGGCGGTCATCGAGGCCTGGTCCCGGAGCCGGCGCAGCCAGGCGCCGGAGCCGCCTCCCGACGGGGACACCGTCCAGCCCTCGGCGGCCTGAAGACAGACGCCGCTCGTACAGGGGACCTCGCGGACCCACCCAGAGCGGGGTCGGGCTCTCTCCTTGGCTCGGACCTGCGTCCGGCGAGAAGGAGAGCCCGGGGTACAGCAGGGTCCGCGGCGCGAGGCCGCGGACCCGTCAGAGCAGGCGCCGGGCCTTACTCGGCTTCGGCGTCGCCTTCGGCCTCGTCGCCCTCGGCGGCAGCCTCGTCGCCTTCGGCGGCGGCCTCGTCAGCCGGAGCAGCCTCGTCAGCCGGGGCGGCCTCGTCAGCCGGGGCAGCCTCGTCGGCCGGAGCGGCCTCGTCGGCCGGTGCAGCCTCGTCGGCCGGAGCGGCCTCGTCGGCCGGAGCGGCCTCGTCGGCCGGCGCCGCGGCGGTGTCCGGCTCGGCGGGCTTGTCCTCACCCTTGGGCGGGCAGGCGACGAGGAAGAGCGCGAAGGCGCAGACGATGGTGAGCAGCTTCTTGGTCATGGATGTTCCTCCCTCCGATCATTCGGAGCCAGAGAACGGTACCCCAGGTCGGACTTTCATGGCACCCACCAATCCTGGCAAAATGTCCCGACCATGCTCCCCGACGAAAGTGCTCGGATCCTCGGGTCGTCCAGGGAGGGTCGATGACCTCGGGGGAGGCTCTGCGCGGAGTCGGCGAGCGCTACCAGCGTCGCTTCATCCAGCAGGAGCGGATCGGCCTTCGCAACGACCTGCTTGTCTGCCTGGTGGCCGGGCTCGGCGCGCTGGGCAGCCTGCAGCTCGCCCTGAGTCCCGACGGAGTCAGGGGCGCTCCGGGGCAGGGGGAGGCGGTGGCCGAGGTGGTCCGGGTGCTGGGGGGCACGCGCTTTCGCAGCCCCGGCACCCTGGACTGGCAGTCGCTGGGGACGGGGGCGCCGCTCCACCACCAGGACACGATCTTCGTTCCCGAGGGAGCCGAGCTGGTGCTCGGCTTCACCGATGGCTCCACCGCCCACGTGGACGCCGGCTCGCTCCTGGTCGTCGAGCGGCAGGACCGTGAGGGGGAGCGGACGAGCAGCGCGGTCGAGCTTCGCCGGGGTGGGATCCTCGGCCAGACCGCCGCCACCTCCACGCTCGAGGTTCGCTCGGGCAAGACCTCGACCACCCTGAAGGGGGCCTCCTCGGTGGCCCTGCGGCTCGACCCCGAGAAGCGCGCCCGGGTCAGCGTGCAGGGGAGCGGCGCCCAGGTCCGGACCGGCAACGACGCCCTGGAGCTCGGCGCCCGTGACGAGCTCCTGGTCGACGGCGAAGGGCAGGTGGAGCAGCGCCTGCATCACACGATCGATCTGCTCGCGCCCGACGACGGGATGCGTCGCCTGAGGCTCGGAGAGGACGATCAACAGACCTTCCGCTGGAGCGGCGGGGCCGCCGGCGAGCGGACCGAGGTGATCGTCGCGCGGGATGCCGACCTTCAACGGATCGTCCGCCGGCGCACCACCACCGGAGAGACCCTCACGCTCGAGCTGCCCGCGAGCGGGATCTACTTCTGGGGTGTCCGGCAAGCGGGGGCCACCAGCCCGGTCCGGCGGCTGGTCGTGGTCCGCGATCACCCCCCGAAGCCGATCGAGCCGCGCGCCGCGGCCACGGTGATGGTGCGAGAGGGCGAGGCGCTGCGCTTCCGCTGGCTGCCCTCGGCCGCCACCGAACTCTATCGGGTCCGGCTCCTGGGCGGTGAGGCGGAGGCGGAGCTGATCTTCGAGGAGGAGGTCAGCAAGCCCCGCTTCGCCTACCGGGGCGATCTTCCGGAGGGGATGTATCGCTGGGAGGTGCGCGCCGTGGATCCCGATCATCCCCGGGCCATTCCCCGGCGGCGGCCCCGCTTCCGGATCATCAACCGGGCGCTCCCCGACGCTCCGGAGCTCCTGGAGACCGACTTCGAGCCCCTGGCCCCCTACGAGGAGGGCGCCGCCATCGAGGCCGGCGCCGGGCTCGACCCCGGGGCGGATCCCGGGGGAGGGTGAGGACGATGGCAGGCTCTGGTTTCCGCTTCTCGATTCGCTACAAGGTGGTGGCGCTGGTCACGGCCGTCCTGCTCGTGACCCTCGGCACCTACCTGGCGCTCGCCACCGAGCTCTACCGTCGGGACAAGACCGCCTACATCTTCGAGCTCTCCTCCGCGATCACGGCCACCGTGGCCCAGGAGCTCGGCTCGAACCTCGAGTTCCTCGGGGAGCAGGTCGTGCAGGTGGGCGAGCGGGCGCTGGCCGCGCCGGACGAGGCGGCCGCCGACGCCCAGCTGGAGGCCTTCCTCGCCGAGGAGACCGACTTCGTCGCCATCCGCCTGATGCGCCCGGACGGGGCCGGGAAGCTCGAGCTCGTCGCCAGCCGGATGCAGGCGGAGCGCCTCCAGGACATGAGCATCGAGCCGGCCGATCTCGAGGCCGACCGGACCCTGCGCTCCATCCCCTTCGCCGATCTGGAGAGCCTCGGGCTCTGGTTGGAGAACGCCAGCATCCCTCCCGACGCGGCGCTGCTGCGCATGGCCGTCTCGGTGCCGGGCCCGGAGCCCGGAGCTCCACCCCGGGCCTTCCTCATCGCCGAGCTCCGCCAGGAGCGCTTCCTTAGGGTGCTGGGGCAGTCGAGCGCGCAGACCACCTACGTGGTGGGGGGAGACGGCGTCGTGCTGGCCCACCCCTCCACCGAGCGGGTCGTGGGCCGCGCCAACCTCGGTGATCGACCCATCGTGCGAGCCGCGCTCGAGGATGCCTTCGAGAAGGGGGTCCGCACCTTCGACGCCGAGGGGGAGTCCTACCTCGGGGCCTTCGCGGCCATCACCCGCTTCCCCGGGGTGGTCGTGGCGGAGACGCCGGCCAGCACGGCGATGGTGGCGGCGCGGCGCCTGATGTGGTCCTCCCTCGCCTTCGGCCTGGCGCTGATCCTGCTGGCGCTGATCCTCTCGGTGATCTTCTCCCGGCGGCTCACCGCGCCCCTGCGGGAGCTCGAGGTGTTGACCGGAGCCATCGGCGAGGGTGACTTCGACATCGAGGTGAAGGCTCAGCGGAACGACGAGATCGGCAGCCTCGCCCGGGCCTTCGGCACCATGACCGAGGCACTGAAGGTGACCCAGAGCCAGCTGGTGCAGTCGGAGAAGATGGCGGCCTTCGGTCAGCTCGGCGCGGGCGTCACCCACGAGGTGAAGAACCCGCTCTCCGGCGTCCTCGGCTACATCCAGATGGCTCGGGAGGGCGCCAAGGGGGACGCCTCCCAGTCCGAGATCCTCGAGCGCGCCGAGGTCTCCGTGCGGCGCTGCGTGAAGATCCTCGACAACTTCCTGCGCTTCGCCCGGACCGACACCGAGGAGCAGGTCCAGACCGACCTGCGCCAGGCGGTGGAGGAGGGCTGCTCGCTGGCCCGCCACCAGCTCGAGATGCAGCGCGTGCAGCTCGAGACCCACCTGGGCGACGAGCCGGTCCCGGCGCTCCTCTCCGGTGGACAGATCCAGCAGGTGATCCTGAACCTCCTGATCAACGCCATGCACGCCATGCCCGGAGGCGGCAAGGTCGATGTCTCGGTCGTCCGGGACGAGACCCGGGCCCGGATCCTGGTCGCGGACAACGGCCCCGGGATCCCTCCGGAGGCGCAGGGCCGGATCTTCGAGCCCTTCTTCACCACCAAGCCCGCGGGCGAGGGCACGGGGCTGGGGCTGGCCGTGAGCTACGGGATCGTCCAGTCCCACCGGGGGGAGATCCGCTTCCAGACCTCCGGTGCGGGGACGACCTTCACGATCGAGCTCCCCCTGGCCGGGGCCGCCTAGGGGGCCTCCGGATCCTCCGGGGCGGGGTCGAAGGACTGCTGGAGGTAGGGCGGCGACGGGTGGCCGAAGAGGTAGCCATGGAGGAGGTGGCAACCGAGCTCCAGGACCGTGTCACGCTCCTCCGCGGTCTCGACCCCCTCGGCGATCACCTGCATCCCCTCGCCGTGGGCGTAGTCGAGGATGTGGCGAAGCAGGCGAGCCTTGCCGCTGTCCTGGTTGATGCCGCGCACCAGGCTCATGTCGATCTTCACGAAGTCGGGCCGGAGGGCGGCGAGGGTGCTCAGCCCGGCGTACCCTGCGCCGAGATCGTCCAGCGCGATCCGGAAGCCCGCCTCCCGCAGCCGGGCCAGCACCGAGCGGAGGTGCTCGTGGTCCCGGAGGGCGACGGTCTCGGTGATCTCGTAGACGATCCGGTGGGCGTGGGGGCGGGCGCGGGAGTCCGCGTCGTGGAGCAGCTCGTCGTTCACCTCCATCGGGTGGAGGTTGACGAAGAGCAGCGACTCCTCGGGCAGCTCCTCGATCGGGAGGATGGCCCGCTCGCGCATCACCCGGCCCAGCTCGATCAACCGGCCGGTGAGCTGGGCGGTCTGGAGGAGCTGCACCGGGGAGGGGAAGACCGGGTGGGTGGGGCGACAGAGCGCCTCGTAGGCGAAGACCCGCTGCGAGGGGAGGTCGATGATCGGCTGGTAGAGGTAGTCGAGGCTCTGGTCGTGGAGGGTCTCTCCCAGGGCGGTCGCGTGACGGGCGACCACCCGGTGGCCTCGCTCCCCGCCCTCCTCCTCGCTCCGGATGGACTCGGAGTAGGCCATGACCCGGTTCCGGCCGGTGCGCTTCGCGGCGTAGAGGCTGGCGTCGGCGCAGGAGATCAGCTCGAGGTGGTCGCTGCCGTCGTCGGGGTAGGCCGAGACCCCGATGGAGACCGTCAACCGCTCCGGGGCGAGCCCGAAGTCGACCGCCTCCACGACCTTGCGCAGCTGCTCGGCCTTCAGGGTGGCGCCGTCCTTGCCGGTGCTCGGCAGCACCAGGGCGAACTCGTCCCCTCCGTAGCGGGCGGCGATGTCCTCCTTGCGCAGCCGGAAGCTCGAGTCCTTCTCCTGATGCTCTCCCCGGAGGATGGCCGAGAGCTTCTTGAGCACCTCGTCCCCGAAGAGGTGTCCCCGGGAGTCGTTGATCCCCTTGAAGTCGTCGACGTCGAGGAAGAGGATCGCGAACTCGAGGTGGTGCCGGGTGGAGCGGTTGAGCTCACGCACCACCGAGTCGTGGAAGAAGGCGTGGTTGTAGAGGGTGGTCAGCGGGTCCCGGATCACCAGGGACTCCAGCAGGGCGTTCTTGTCCTGCAGGTCCTCGAGGATGGCTCGGTTCGCGCGGCGCAGGCCCTGCAGCTCGAGCACCCGCCGCAGCCGCCGCCGGACGGTCTCGACCTCGTCGAAGGGCTTGAGCAGGAAGTCGGCCACCCCCAGCTGGATGGCCCGGACGGTGCTGTCCACGTTGGCGTAGGCCGACATCAGCACGACCTCGCAGTCGTGCTGCAGCTCTCCCATCTCCCGGGCGAGCTCGAGCCCGTTGCCGTCCGGGAGGTTCATGTCCGTCATGAGCAGGTCGCAAGGGTTTCCGCGGGCCAGCTCGCGCGCCTCCTCGAGGCGCTCCGCGCAGGCCACATGGAAGCCCTCCCGCTCCAGGAAGAACTTCAGGAACTCCCGGACGGTGCTGTCGTCGTCCACCACGAGGACATCGAGGCCCTCACCGAGGCGCCGCTCGGTCCCGCCGGTGGAATCTCCTGCTGCCACGGTTGGAAGATTATCCCACGCAGGGCAGGAGGCTCAGGAACTTTTGCCGAGCAGGCCCTCGGCCTCGAGCAGCTCGATGCACTTCTGCACGCAGGCCTCGAGGCTGTCCTTGGAGGCGTCGAGGGTCAGCTCGGCCTTCGGCGGGGCCTCGTAGGGGTCGTCGATCCCGGTGAAGCCCTTGAGCTCACCAGCCCGGGCCTTCTTGTAGAGACCCTTCGGGTCGCGCTCCTCGCAGACCTCGATCGGGGTGTCCACGTAGACCTCGATGAACTTCAGGCCCGCCTCCTCGTGGAGCGCGCGGGCGGCGTCCCGGTCGGAGGTGTAGGGGGAGATGAAGCTCGTCAGGGCGATCTGCCCCGAGTCGGCGACCAGCTTGGCCACCTCGCCGATCCGGCGGATGTTCTCGGCCCGATCCTCGGCGGAGAAGCCCAGGTTCTTGTTGAGGCCGAAGCGGATGTTGTCGCCGTCCATGCGGTAGGAGGGCACGCCCTGCTGCACCAGGACCTGCTCGAGGGCCGAGGCGATCGTGCTCTTGCCCGAGGCCGAGAGGCCGGTGAACCACATGGTGCCGCCCTTGTGGCCGAGCGCCTCCCAGCGCTCGTCGCGGGTGAGGTTGCCTTCGTGCCAGTGAATGTTCGTCGCCTTGACCTCGGACACTTTGATCGCTCCTTGAAGCAGGTTCTCTCGGAGAAAAAAGGAGCGGCTTTGGTACCCGCGCCGGGCGCCGGCGTCCAGTTCCGGTGCAAAGAAGCACGCCTACTCGTCGGGATCCGGCCGCGAGCCCGGGCGCTGGCTGGCCCGGTGGATGCTGCCCCGACCGAAGCGGCCGGTGATGGCGTCGACCGCCCGGTCGAGGGCCTGGCGCTTCCGGTGGGCCCCGTCCTCGAAGAGGTCGGCCTGCGCCGGCTGGCCCGCGGGGACGAGATCGAAGGCGGCGATCCCCACCAGCCGCATGGGCTCGGAGAGGTCGAAGGCGGGCAGGAGGCCCACCGCGATGGCGTAGATCTCGTCGGCGGAGTCGAGGCCCTCCTCCCGCTGCACCTGCCGGGTGACGATCCGGTGGCGCCGGGTCTTGAGCTTGGCCCGCACCCCGTGGGCGACCAGCCCGGCCCGCCGCAGCCGGCGGGCGATGCGGTCGGCGGACGCGAGCAGGTGGGGCTTGATCTCCTCGGCCCCGAGCACGTCTCGATCGAGGGTGGCCTCGGCGCCGATGCTCTTCGCCTCGTGGTCGCCCACCACTGGCCGGGGATCGTCCGCCCGGGAGAGGGCCGCGATGTGACGCCCCAGGGAGCCCAGCGCCCGCTCGAGGCGCGCGGGATCCGCCGAGCGGACCTCACCGATCGTCGAGAGGCCCAGCGCCTCGATCCGCTGCCGGGCCGCCGGGCCGACGCCCCAGAGCCGGGAGAGGGGGAGGGGGGCGAGGAAGCGCACGCTCTCCTCCGGAGGCACCACCGTGAGGCCGTCGGGCTTGTCGAAGTCGCTCGCCACCTTCGCCACGTACTTGCAGCCGGCGGCACCCACCGAGACGGTCAGGCCCCCGGTCGCGGCCTTCACCGCGGCCTTCAGGGCGAGCCCCATCTCGCGCGGTGTCCCGAAGAGGCGCTCGGCGCCGCTCATGTCGAGGAAGGCCTCGTCGAGGGAGAGGGCCTCCACCGTCGGAGAGAAGTCGTGGAAGACCTCCATCACCTGGCGGGAGACCTCGGCGTAGCGCGCGTGGCGCGGCGGGACGATGAGGGCCTGGGGGCAGCGGCGCCGGGCCTCCACCATCGGCATGGCGCTGCCCACCCCGAAGGGGCGCGCCTCGTAGGAGGCCGTGGTCACCACACCCCGGTCGCTCGGCGAGCCGATGAGCAGGGGCTTGCCCCGCAGGGAGGGATCGTCGAGCTGCTCCACGGCCGCGAAGAAGGCGTCCATGTCGGCGTGGAGGATGATCCGGGGCCAGGGCTCGCTCACGGCGCGGGGGGGGCGGGCAGCACCCTCCCGAGGGGGAAGCGCTGGCGGTAGCCGAGGTAGAGGCCGGTGCTGAACTCGGGCTTCAGGCTGCGCAGGTCGAAGTAGGGCTCGGCCCGCAGGGAGAGGAAGAGCCCCTGGCCCAGCTCCAGATCGTTGGTGAGGCGCAGCAGGAGCAGCTCCCGCAAGGGCTCGGCCTCGAGGGTCGGGTTGACCCGGCGGGAGACCGAGGAGAAGAGGGCGCCCCCCATCGGGTTGATGAAGCGGTCGCCCCGGAAGTAGGCGAGCTCGATCCAGCCGAGGTGCCGCAGCTTCACCGCCGCGTTCAGGTAGAGGGCCCAGCCCCGCTCGAAGAGGCGCTCCAGGGAGTAGGAGAGGTCCGAGTAGCCCAGCAGGTGGTGCTCGGTGCGCAGGGCCTCGACGAAGCCCTTGGTCTCCAGCACCCCGCGCAGGCCCACCCCTCCGTTCAGGGTCGTGGAGAGCTGGAGGGGGGAGGCGTCGATCGTGCCCCCCAGGTGGATGGCCGTGCCCTGCACCGGCAGCTCCAGCCGGCCGGACGCGCCCTTCAGGAGGACGGTGATCGTCGAGAGCCCGATGCGGGTCTCCTCCTGGAAGGGATCGTGGGGCCGGATGAGGGTGACCCAGTCGATCCAGAGATCCGAGAAGAAGCGCGGGTGTTCGTAGCGCAGCTGCACGCCCGTCTCGAGGGGGCGGGTGAGGTGCAGCTCGTAGTCGAAGAGGGGCTCGATCAGGCGGTGGGTGAGGTGACCCTCCAGGCTTCCGAAGATCAGCTCGAGCCCCCCGAAGCGCAGCTTCGCCCGCAGGTAGGGCTCGAGGCGCGGCCGCTCGGTGTCGCCGAAGAGGTGCCAGAGGAGGGCGCCGGCCTCCAGCCGGGCGAAGGCCGCCGGCCGCAGGGCCAGGGCGGCCCGGAGGTGCTGGCCGAAGAGGGTCGTCCCGTCGGCGATGGCGTTGCGGTACTCGTTGTCCTCGAGGAAGCCGAGGTAGGCGAGGTCCAGCCCGAGGTGCCCCCCGGGGAGGTCCTCGACCTCCGACCGGTCCCAGAAGATCCGCTGCTCGTCGTCGGCGAGGAGCGGGCCGCTCCCGAGGAGGGCGAGGGCCACGAGGGCCGCGCGGAGCGTCCTTGCCATGGGGGAGATTGTGCTGCAGAAACGGCGGCCGGTGAAAGCATTGGTCACAGCGCTGCTGGTGCTCCTGATTCCCACGGTCGCGGCCGGGGACTCACTGAACACGACCGTTCCCGTCACCGTCCCCGTCGCCGTCACCGTCTTCTCCACGGGATCCATCGTAGGCGACGGGTCTGACGGAAAGGACGGGAACGGGGACGGTGACGGGGACGGGAACGGCGCGCTGGAGGTCGAGCCGGCAGCGCCGTCGGCGGCCCCCGCCGGGGCCCTCACCGCTCCGGCACTGCGCCCCGCCAACCCCTGGGCCGTCGGCGGCCTCACCGCCGGCCTCGGCGCGGTGGTCATCCTCTCCGGCTACCTCTCCTGGTGGGACGACGGCGAGTTCGTGCCCTTCACCTGGCAGAAGACCGGCTGGTTCGGCCCCGATGCGCCCCTCGGCGGCGGCGACAAGAAGGGCCACTTCTTCAGCTTCTACACGATGACCCGCGCGACCGCGCAGTTCTACCGCTGGGTGCGGGTCTCGGACGGCTGGGCGCGCTTCGCCGGCGCCACCTTCGCCTTCGCGCTGGGAGCGATGATCGAGACCGTCGACGGCTTCACCCACTACGGCTTCGAGTTCCACGACGTCATCGCCAACGTCACGGGCATCGCCGTGGCCTCCCTGCTGGAGTGGGACGAGCGCCTCGACCGCCTCCTCGGGGTGAGGATGGGCTTCGTGCCCTCGAAGTACTTCCCCGAGCAGATCAAGCGGCTGGAGACCATGAACGACTACTCGGGCATGAGCCTCCACCTCGACCTGCGCCTGGCGGGGCTGGCGGGCTACGGCCTCGACCCCGGCTACGCCCGCTACCTCACCGTCGGCCTCACCTACGGTACCCGCGACTACGGTCCCGACGGTCCCGACAAGCGGCGCAACCTCGGGGTCTTCGTCGGCCTCAACCTCCCCGAGCTCCTCGACGCGACCCTCGGGCGCGGCAAGCCCGGGGTCGAGGTCCTGCGGACCTTCACCCGCTACTACGCCGTGCCGCTCACCGAGGTCGGCCTGCAGCACGATCTCGACGGCACCGGGCAGTATCTCAACTTCGGGGTGCCCAACCGGCTGGAGGTCCACCTGAATGGCGACTAGCTCCCTGGCGGCGCTGCTCCTGATCGCGCTCGGCGGCGCGGCGGCTCCGGCCGAGGCGCCCGCCGAGGCCTTCGCTCTCCACCTCCTCCCCCGCACCCTGATCTACCGCTCCTACGCCGCCGGCCCCCGGGAGCCGCGGATGAGCAGCACGCCCTTCCACGTCCGGACCGACGCGGGCTCCGGCTGGCTCTGGGACTCGACCCTGGGGGCCCGCCTCCCGGTCTTCCGCTACGGCTCGGCCGACCGGGAGGGTGCGCAGCCCCTGGGCTGGCAGGTGGACGTCGAGGGCGCGGCCTTCGTCCGGCTCGACGCCGAGCTGCGCCGGGACCTGGTCTCGGCGGACTTCCGCGCTGGCGTGCCCATCACCTACGGCGCCCCGACCTGGCAGGTGAAGGTGGCCTACTACCACCTGATCTCCCATCTCGGTGACGAGTTCATCGACGCCAATCCGGGGGTGCCTCACAAGCTCTACGGGCGTGACGCCGCCGTGCTCGGGGGGGCCTGGCAGCCCCGACCCGGGCTGCGCGTCTACGCCGAGGTGGCGTACTCGCTGCAGAACGGTCGGGACAACGGCCCCCTCGAGCTGCAGGGTGGGATCGATTGGGTGCTTTCACCCCTCGCGCTCGGCCCCGGGGTGCCCCTCCTGGCGATCAACCTCCACGCCCGTCAGGACACCAGCTGGGGAGGAGCGGTGGCCGGCCTGGCCGGCTACCGGCTGCCGGTCTCACCGGATGGACCCTCCCTGACGGTCGGCCTGCACGCCTACGCCGGCCGCAGTAACCACTCGCAATTCTTCGATGTTTTCGAGCGACAGCTGGGCCTCGGGCTCTTCTACGACTTCTGATTTTTTGCACCCCAGCCAACCGTGCCACCGGCTCGGATCCGCCTTATGGTGAGGCCTCGAATCTGCTCTTCAACGTGGTGCGTCATCCCCTTTCAGGAGGTTAATTCATGTCCTTGCAGCAAACGCTTCAGCAGAAGATCGAAGGTTGGCGTCCCCGGACCACCAGGCTCCTGAAGGAGCATGGGGACACCAAGCTCTCCGAGGTCACCATCGGCCAGGCCATCGGCGGGGCCCGGGGCGTCAAGTGCCTCGTCACCGACATCTCCTACCTCGATCCCAACGAGGGCATCCGCTTCCGCGGCATGACCATCCCGGAGACCCTCGAGGCCCTGCCCAAGTACCCGGGCAGCGACATGCCCTACGTCGAGGGGCACCTCTGGCTCCTCCTCACCGGTGAGGTCCCCACCGAGGCCGAGGTCAAGGGGCTGGCCGCCGATCTGAAGTCCCGCGCCCAGGTGCCGCAGTACGTCTTCGACGTTCTGCGCGCCATGCCCCGGGACACCCACCCGATGACGATGTTCTCGACCGCCGTGCTCGCGATGCAGCGCGAGTCGGTCTACGCCAAGGCCTACAACAAGGGCCTGGGCAAGATGGACCACTGGCAGCCGACCCTCGAGGACGTGCTGAACCTGCTGGCCAAGCTGCCGGAGATCGGCGCCTACATCTACCGGATGAAGTACCGGAACGACACGCCGATCGCCCCGAACCCCGAGCTCGACTTCGGTGGCAACTTCGCCCACATGATGGGCTTCGAGAAGCCCTACGACGACGTGGCCCGGATGTACTTCATCCTCCACTCGGACCACGAGAGCGGCAACGTCAGCGCCCACACCGGCCACCTGATCGCCAGCGCCCTCTCCGACGTCTACTACGCCTCCTCCGGCATGCTGAACGGCCTCGCCGGTCCGCTCCACGGCCTCGCCAACGAGCAGGTCCTCAAGTGGATCCAGGAGGTCATGGCGAAGATGGACGGCAAGCTCCCCTCCGAGGAGGAGATGAAGCAGTTCGTCTGGGACACCCTGAACTCCGGTCAGGTCATCCCCGGCTACGGCCACGCGGTGCTGCGCAAGACCGACCCCCGCTACACCGAGCAGCGGAAGTTCTGCGAGAAGCACCTCCCCGAGGATCCGATCTTCAAGTTCGTCGACCTTCTCTACAAGGTCACGCCGCCCATCCTCGAGGAGCACGGCAAGGCCAAGAACCCCTGGCCGAACGTCGACGCTCAGTCCGGCGTGATCCAGTGGCACTACGGCCTGCAGGAGTACGAGTACTACACCGTCCTCTTCGGCATCGGCCGCGCCCTCGGCGTCCTCGCCAACATCGTCTGGGATCGTGCCCTCGGCTATCCGATCGAGCGGCCGAAGTCCCTCACCACGGCGATGCTCGAGGAGATCGCGGGGATCGCCAAGTAGCGGCCGGTCGTTCCCCATTGCGTGATACCGACGGGCGCCCCATCTTCCGGGCGCCCGTCGTGTATGGGGTCCGGGGCGGGAGGGGCTTTCGCCGATGACGCCAATCGAGATCGACTACCAGGAAGGGCAGAAGCGGCAGGTCGCCGAGATCAAGTTCCTGATCCACGACCTGCGCGTCGAGCGCTTCATCAACAACATCATCCACTTCCATGTCACCCTCAACACCGACCTGGAGATCTACGGCGTCGAGCAGGCCCACGCCTTCCACACCGACGATCTGGACAACCTGAAGCAGTACGCCGCCGCGATCCGCCGGGCCTTCCGCGACTACTCGAACGCGGTGACGAACTTCTCGCCGGACAAGACGATCATCGTCACCGGCCGCCGCTACATCGAGACGGTGCGGAAGATCTGCGATCTGATCCTCAACCCCCTCTGGGGCCGCTTCGATCGCACCCTGACCTTCCTGCCCGACGACTCTCGCTCGGTCCTGGCCCGGCACCACTACCGGAACAACATCCGCTGGATGTGCGGGGTCTACTACCGGATCGACTACTTCCTGCAGGAGCTCGACGACCACGACATCGTGGAGGTCTTCGACATCGGCAGCGACATCATCCACTACACGAACAACATCATCTACGGGTACATCGTCGAGAAGGGACACAGCCGGGTCGAGATCCAGATCGAGAAGGAGGGGCCGGCGGTGGTGCGGGGAAACCGCAACCGCTTCCGGCGCATGTACTTCAACCTGATCATGAACGCGGTCGACGCCCTCGAGGGCCTCCCGGTGGGCATGATCCGGGTGAAGGTCTCCGCCGACGGTGAGCGGGCGACCCTGGCGGTCAGCGACAACGGCAGCGGGATGTACCCCGAGAAGATCAAGAACCTGCTGCGCGAACGCGAGACCCTCGACGGCGAGCTGCGCTCTCTCGGCTTCGTCTTCGTCCGGCAGACGGTGACCGACTTCGGGGGCGAGCTGAAGGTCGACAGCGAGATCGACAAGGGCACGACCATCAGCGTGATCGTCCCCTACCTGCCGGATCACGAGCCGCCGCCCCAGAAGCAGTCGAAGTGCCAGCAGTACGCGGTCATGCCCTTCCAGGACCTCGTGGACGGGAGGCCGGGCGTCGCGATCATCGATCGCGAGCAGCGCGCGGAGGCCCGGGAGGCCACTACCTACCCGGCGGCGGGCGAGCCCGCGCCGACACTCCAGACGCCGGCTCCCCCGGCGGCCTCCGAGGCGCCCCCCGAGGCGGCCCCCGAGGCGCCGACCCGGCGGGCGCAGATCGAGGACGCCCCCCTCGACTGGAACCCCAAGGACCACCAGGAGAACTGCGGGCGGATCCTCTGGAACGACTACGAGCGCTCCCTCGCGCCCTACCCGGGCTGCGTCTTCGCCATCGGGGTCACCTACGAGCAGCGGATCGACTGCTTCGCTCACCGGCCCTACGAGCAGCACTGGAACATCAGCCACGAAGACCTCAGCCCGATGCTCTACGACGCCACCATCCGGGGCCGGCTCGAGGAGAACGAGGAGAAGCGGGTCGAGCTGATCCTCAAGGAGCCCCACAGCGTGGCCTCCTACTTCGATCTCAAGGAGATCGAGGAGGGGCGCAGCGCCTTGCGCTTCGTGGAGATGATCCACGACGAGTACATCCTCATCGCCCGCAAGCTGATCGCCACCGGGCTGCCCGGCGACCTCGTCACCCACCTCACCGGGGTGTCGAAGTTCCTCCCCGAGGCCGAGATCGCCCTCGGCCCCGCGCCCTTCCTGCTGCGGGCCATCGCCGCCATGCCCCTCTCCACCGAGCTGCCCGACGCCTCCTCCTGAATACCGGCACGCACCTTGCTGTCTGTAGGGGGCATGAAGGCGAAACCCCCGGGAATCGGACACAGGACGCACGCCGAGGGCGATCGGGTTGTCCGGAAGCGTGCGCGAGATTCACACTCCGCTGCGAGCTGGGGGGTGGGCAGATGTGGGTGGGCGCTGCTCTCCGGCGTTCTCCTCCTGCTGCCGGGCGCGCTGCGGGCCGAGTCGGTCCCGGTCTTCGGTCCCGGCGAGACCCTGATCTACGACATCAGCTACGGGCCGATCTCGGGAGGCAAGGCGCGCATCCTCGTGGGCGCCGACACCGGGGTCGCCGACCGGGAGGTCTGGCCGATCGTGGTGCAGGCGCGGACCTCCGAGGGCGTCGGGCGGCTCTTCGCGGTACAGGACCGGATGGTCACCCTCTTCGATCCCTTGGAGGAGATCACGCTCGGCTACGACTTCCATGCCCGGGAGGGCGGCAAGCGGCGCTCGACCCGCGCCCGGATGGACCGGGAGCGCGGCAAGGCGCACGTGGTCGAGCGCTCGGAGAGCGAGCCGGAGCGTCGACGCACCTACGAGGTGGGGCCCACCTGCCACGACCTGACCTCGGCCGTCTTCTGGCTTCGCGGCCGGCCCCTCGAGGTGGGGGATCGGGAGAAGGTGCGGATCTTCACCGGCGCCCGGACCTGGGATCTCCACGGCGTGGTCGAGGCGCGAGAGACCCTGCGAACGGCCCGGGGCGAGCAGGCCACAGTGCGGGTGCGCTTCCGCACCCACCGGCGCGGCAAGCTGGTGAAGGACCGGGACATCACCCTCTGGTTCAGCGACGACGAGCGGCACGTGCCGGTGAAGATCCACGCCGAGGTCTTCCTGGGCGCGGTCCACGCCGAGCTCCAGAGCTACGCGCCGGGCCTGGCCCGCTAGACCTAGCTGCGGCGGCGGGGCTTGCCGGGCGTGGGCACCACGATCTCGTCCTCCTCCTCGCGGGGGCGCACCGGCTGGGCCGCGATGTGAGGGGTGGTGTCGTGCTTGATCTGGCGGGCGGTGGCGCGCGCGCTCGAGAGGGCGCGCCTCCTCGCCGGCCCCACCGCCAGGGCGGCCTTCAGCCTCGCGGCCAGGGCGGGACGGAAGATGGCGGCGTGGACCTCGATGTCCCCGAGCCCCGTGCTGCTCGAGGTGGTCGAGAGCAGGGCGTCCGCACGATCGACGACGAGCTCCTCGACGGCGAGGGCCGTCTCCTGGATCGTCGAGACCGGCATCCGGTCCGGGCAGCGCAGGTGGATGAGGGCCGCGGTGGCCCGGGGATCCCGCAGCTCGGGCAGGGCGCCCTTGGGGGGGCGCAGGAGGACCGTGCCCTTGTTGTCCGCCCCGACTCGCCAGAAGACGAGGCGCCCGGTGGTCGGCCGGGAGAGGAGGTCGGCGAGGGCCAGCGGGCTCACGCGGTTGACGCTCCCGCCGAGCATCAGGGAGCCCCCGAAGCAGCGAAGGAAGCGGCGCAGCCCGGTGTGGGGGCCGCCGTCGACCTCGATCACGGTGGTGCCCAGCTCCCCCGAGAGGTGATCGGGGCGCGGCGTCTCCTTCTCGGCCTTCTGCCCCGTGGCGCGAGAGGAGAGCATCACCGAGACCGGGCCGGGCGGCCGGGAGGGGATGCCCACCAGGGTCAGCCCGGGGCGCCGCTGCTGCACGCGTTCGATGTGCTCGGCGAGGGGCTCGAGGTCTTCCTGGTCCAGGCTCGCGCACCAGAGCAGGGTCACGTGGATCCCCGCGTCGTTCGGGGGGAGCAGGCGCGAGAGGTGGGCGGCCTCTCGCACCGCGCTGACCGGGAGGCCGTAGACCCGCGCGACGGCGCGTGCCGTCCCCGCCACTCGCTCCGGTCCAACGACTTGCGCCTCGATCAAGCGATCCCCTCCCAGTCGTCCCTTCATATCAGACCGATCGGGTAGGAGAAGGGCCTTCCGTGAGGGGCGCCGGAGGACCCCGGGAGGGGCCTCGCGCGGTGGATCGCGGGCAGGCCCGGCCCGTGGTAGATCGGCGCCGGACCATCCGGCGCGCGCCAGAGCCCGCCGGCCAGCGTGAGGCCAGCCATGAACGGAAAGAGAAGGTTCCTCGTCACCGGCGCCGTGGGCCAGATCGGCTCCGAGCTCACCCATGCCCTGCGCAGGCACTACGGCGCCGAGCAGGTGGTCGCCACCGACATCCGCCTCCCCACCGATCCGGCCCTGCGGGACGCCGGGCCCTTCGAGTTCCTCGACTGCCTCGACCCGAACCACATCACCCGGGTCATGCAGCGCTACGAGACCGACGTCATCTACCACCTCGGGGCGATCCTCTCCGCCATCGGAGAGCTCAAGCCCGGCCAGGCCTGGCAGATCAACGTCGAGGGCACCTACAACATGCTCGAGGCGGCCCGGCAGTATGGCTGCGCCATCTTCTTCCCCTCGTCCATCGGCGCCTTCGGCCCCGAGACCCCCCGGGACGACACGCCTCAGGTCACCATCCAGCGCCCGAACACGATGTACGGGGTGACCAAGGTCACCGGCGAGCTGCTCTGCGACTACTACCACCAGCGCTTCGACGTCGACGTGCGGGGCCTGCGCTTCCCCGGCCTGATCTCACACGAGACCGAGCCTGGCGGCGGCACCACCGACTACGCCGTCGACATCTACCGGCAGGCGGTCGAGCACGCGGGCTACATCTCCTACCTGGGGCCCGACACGCGCCTGCCCATGATGTACATGCCGGACGCCATCCGGGCGATGATCGAGCTGATGGAGGCCGATCCCGCGCGCCTCGTGCACCGGAACGCCTACAACCTGGCGGCCATGAGCTTCACCCCGGAGGAGGTCGCGGCCGAGATCGCGAAGCACATCCCCTCCTTCGAGATCCGCTACCGGATCGACCCCACCCGCCAGGCGATCGCCGACTCCTGGCCGCGCTCCATCGACGACTCCGCCGCCCGGGCCGAGTGGGGGTGGAAGCCGCGCTACGACCTCACCTCCATGACCGAGGAGATGCTGCGCTCGCTGCAGGCAAACCTCGAGCACTCCCAGAGCTGAAAGGAAGCGACATGAGCCTCGAGAGATTCGAGAAACTCCTCGACCAGGAAGTGAAGGCGATCCGGGAGGCCGGCACCGCCAAGGGAGACGAGACGGTCATCGCCGGCGTGCTGAAGGCCGAGGGGGAGCGCGGTCCCCGCTACCTGCTCGAGGGGCAGGGGGAGAAGCCCTTCATCCGGATGAACGCCAACTCCTATCTCGGCCTCGCCCTCGAGCCCGAGATCATCGAGGCGGAGGAGCAGGCGGCCCGATCCTTCGGCGTGGGCCCGGGCGCGGTGCGGTTCATCAGCGGCAGCTTCACGCCGCACCTGGCGCTCGAGGCGCGGCTGGCTGCCTTCCACGGCCGCGAGGCCGCGATGATCACCTCTTCGGCCTACACCTCGACGCTGGGCGTGGTCAGCACGCTGACCACCCCGGAGACGATGATCATCTCCGACGAGCTCAACCACAACTGCATCATCAACGCGATGAAGCTCGCCCGCCCGAAGGGCAAGAAGATCTATCCCCACAACGATGTGGCGGCCCTCGCGGCGGCCCTCGAGGAGAGCGTCGGGCAGGCCGACGCCGCGATGGTCATCACCGACGGGGTCTTCTCGATGCGGGGCGACTACGCGCCCCTGAAGGAGATCCGAGACCTGTGCACCCGCTTCGACGAGAAGTTCGAGCGGGGTGTGGTCCTGGTGATCGACGACTCCCACGGGGTGGGCGCCTACGGGGCGACCGGGCGAGGCACCGAGGAGATCACCGGCAGTGGTCCGGTGGAGATCCTGATCGCGACCCTCGGCAAGGCCCTCGGGGTGAACGGCGGCTACTTCGTCTCCTCGCAGTCCGTGATCGACTTCATGCGGGAGAAGAACCCCTTCTACATCTACACCAACCCGATCACGCCCTCGGAGGCCTCCGCCGCCCTCGCCGGCCTCGAGCTCCTCGACTCCGAGGCCGGCGTGAAGCGCCTGGAGCACCTCTCGGCCCTCACCGAGCGCTTCTCGCGGGGGCTGGTCGAGGCCGGGCACGAGACCATCGACAGCCCGCACCCGGTGACGCCGCTGGTGGTGCGCGACACCGCCCGGACCAACGCCCTGGTGAAGCACCTCTTCGAGCAGGGGGTGCTGGCCACGGGGCTGGCCTACCCGGTGGTGCCGCGGGGCGACGATCTCATCCGCTTCCAGCTCTGCGCCGACCACACCGAGGCCGACGTCGACGCGGTGCTCGCGGCCATCCGGGCCTTCGAGGGCTAGGCGGATGGGCCGGGGGGTCCTTCTGGTTCTCGTCCTCTCCGCGTCCTGCGGGGAGCCCGGGGTGCCGGTGAACGTGAGCGGGACCGCCTTCGGCTTCGGGGGCGGCGGCCGCATCGAGGGCGCCACGGTCGGGGTCGTGGAGTTCCCCGATCTCTCGACCCTCACCGACGAGCAGGGGGAGTGGGGCTTCGCCGGGCAGCTGCGCAGCGGGGACGAGGTGACCTTCACCCTGGAGGGGGAGGGGCGGCCGCCGATCCAGACGGCCACCTTCGTGCTCGGCGAGGAGGGGCTGGAGCAGGTCAGCTTCCAGTCGCCCGACGACTTCATGTACGAGCTGCTCTCCGACATGGTCTCCCTCGAGCCGGATCCGGAGCGCTGCCAGATCGCCAGCACCGTGACTCGCCAGGGCTACACCCTCTTCGCCTGGTCGGGTGAGACGCACGGTGAGCCGGAGGCGACGGTGAGCATCGAGCCCGCGCTGCCCTTCACCAGCGGGCCGATCTACTTCGACCTGGCCAGCGCCGGGGTCATCTGGCCGGATCCGGACCTGACCCGGACCACCGACGACGGTGGGGTGCTCTTCCTGGACGTGCCCGAGGGCGAATACCGCCTGGAGGCCCACAAGGCTGGCGCGACCTTCCGCGAGGTGAAGATCAAGTGCCGGGCCGGGTGGGTGGCCAACGCCGCGCCCCCCTGGGGCCTGCAGGCCCTCGAGGGTGGCGTCGGGCCGCGCTTGGAGTAAGAAACGCACCCGTGCAGACCCCGCTGATCACCAACGACGCCGTCGTCCTGGGGATCCTCGTGGTGATCCTGGCCCTGATCTTCTGGACCAGCACCAGCGAGCGCCCCGGATGGAAGCGCTTCTACCGCTTCGTCCCGGCGCTCCTACTCTGCTACTTCGTGCCCGGCCTGCTGGGCACGGTCGGGATCATCAGCGGCGAGCACTCGCAGCTCTACTTCGTGGCCTCACGCTACCTCCTGCCCGCGGCGCTGGTCCTGCTCACCCTGAGCCTCGATTTGCCGGCCATCCGCCGCCTCGGTGGCAAGATCCTCTTGATGTTCCTCACCGGCACCGTGGGGATCGTCGTCGGGGGACCGCTGGCGATCCTGATCGTCTCGGCCTTCTCGCCCGAGACGGTGGGGGGCGCCGGCCCCGAGGCCGTCTGGCGGGGCATGGCCACCCTGGCGGGCTCCTGGATCGGCGGCGGCGCGAACCAGGCGGCCATGAAGGAGGTCTTCGAGGTCGGCGACGAGATCTTCAGCGCCTGGATCGCCGTGGACGTCCTGGTGGCCAACGTCTGGATGGCCTTTCTCCTCTTCGGGGCGGGCATCTCCAGGCAGATCGATCGGCGCACCGGGGCCGACGACTCGGCCATCGAGGCCCTGCGGGAGAAGGTCGAGGCCTACCAGGCCCGGCACGCGCGCATCCCCTCGACCACGGACCTCTTCGCCATCCTCGGAGTGGGGCTGGGGATCACCGCCCTCGCCCACGTCGGCGCCGACTGGCTGGCCCCCACCTTCGAGGCGAACTGGCCCATCCTCCAGCGCTTCAGCCTCACCTCGGGCTTCTTCTGGCTGATCGTGATCGCCACCGCCCTCGGGATCGTCGCCTCCCTCACCCGCCTGCGCGAGCTCGAGGGGGCGGGGGCCTCCCGCGTGGGCTCGGTGCTCCTCTACGTCCTCGTCGCCACCATCGGCATGAAGATGAACCTGATGGCCATCTTCGACCGGCCTGGCCTCTTCCTGGTGGGCTTCATCTGGATCGCCATCCACGCCGGCCTGATGCTGGGCGTCGGCTACCTGATCAAGGCCCCCTTCTTCTTCGTCGCGGTGGGCAGCCAGGCCAACATCGGCGGCGCCGCCTCGGCGCCGGTGGTCGCCTCGGCCTTCCATCCGGTCCTCGCCCCGGTGGGCGTGATGATGGCCGTCCTCGGCTATGCCCTGGGCACCTACGCCGCCTGGATCTGCGGGCTGATCATGCAGGCGGTGGCGCCGTGAGCGAAGGCAAGCGCTACATCACCCGGGGTGGCTTCCGGAGGCTGGAGCGGGAGTACGAGCAGCTCTGGAAGGTGGAGCGGCCGAAGATCGTCGAGGAGGTCGCGACCGCGGCCGCTCATGGCGATCGGTCGGAGAACGCCGAGTACAAGTACGGCAAGCGCAAGCTGCGGGAGATCGACCGCCGGATCCGCTACCTCTCGCGCCTCCTCGATCGTCTGACGATCGTCGAGCCGGAGGAGAGCCAGGCGGGGCGGGTCTTCTTCGGGGCCCGGGTCACCGTCGAGGACGAGGAGGGCGAGGAGCACCGCTACCGCATCGTCGGACCCGACGAGACCGACAGCGCGAAGGGTGACATCAGCATCGAGTCGCCCATCGCCCGGGCCCTGCTGCGCAAGGCGGTGGACGACGAGGTGCTCGTCCACACGCCCCGCGGCCAGCGAGAGCTGACCATCCTGGCGATCGACTACGACCTCTAGATCACCAGCAGCTCGAGGGTGAGGCGCGCCTTCGCGTTCTCCACCTTCACTCCCGTCCGCAGCCCCTTCATCTTCGGGGCCAGGCAGCGGCCGAGCACCTCGTCGCCGCCGAGGACCTTCACCCCGCTGACCTTTCCCTCGGCGTCGAAGGAGAGCTCCACCTCGATCGCCTTGCCCTTGGCGAAGCAGGCGCGGGCGAGCCCGCCGAAGTGCTTCTCCAGGGCCTCGATGATCCCCAGAGGAGTGGAGAGGAGGGTGGCGGAGTGGCCGGTGACCAGGAGGGTGGGGCCGTCGCGGTCACCGATGGGCCGGGCGGCGACCTTCTCGGTCTTGCCGCTCTTGCCCTCGTGGACCTCGATCATCCGCTGCCGCTGCTCTCCGAGGGCCCGCGCCCGCTCTCCGGTGAGCAGGGTCTGGTAGGTGGTGCGGGTGCGCTCGGTCTCGGGGCGCGAGGCGGGCATCGGCGGGCTCCCGCCGCTCCAGCTCCCTCCGCTGGCAGAGCTCGTCTCGCCGCTGCCGCCCTTGATGACCTGGATCATCCGCGAGCGCTTGGTCCCCAGGGCCCGGGTGCGCTCGCCGGTGATCAGGGTCTGGAGGGTGGCCCGGCTGCGCTCGCCGCCGGCGTAGCGCCGGGGGGCCGTCACCGTCGGGGTCCCGCCGTTGGGCGCGGCGGCCACGGCCTGGTTCGGGACGCCGGCGGGCAGGGGGCCGGGCTGGTGGACCGTGGTGCTGCTCCCACCCGGGTTCACCACCGCCGAGTCGACGGCCAGGAAGGAGGTGTACTGGGTGAGCAGACGGTGGGAGAGCCCGAGCTGCGTGATCATTTGGACCAGCTCCGGGGCGTCACCGGCCATGGCGAGCTCGTCCGAGAGGAGGGAGATCCACTTTCGCGCCCAGAGGTGCCGCAGGGGGGCGTTCGCCTCGCTGGGCCGGGAGTCCTCCACTCGCACGACCTGCCGGTGGAGGCCGTCGGCGTTCCAGCCCTCGAGGGTGATGGTCCCCTCGGCCTCGCCCTTGTACATGCCGAAGAGGATCAGGGGCCGCCGGGCCATCAGATCGGGCAGCTTGCCCGGGGCGACCTCGACGGCGCGGAAGTCCTCGAAGCCGTAGCCGATCCGGGAGAAGACGGGATCCTGGACGTACTCGGCGAGGTGCTCCGCGACGCCGCCGGCCGCGGAGGGCTCGAGGACCACGAAGGGCTCGCCCTGGCCCGCGCGGGCGAGGCCCTCGATGAGGGCGCGGTTCACCGAGCTCCCGATGCCGAAGGCGAAGAGGTTCGCCTCGTCCAGGTGCTCCCGGACCCACTTGAAGGACTGGGTCTCCACGTTCACGTAGCCGTCGGTGACCACGATGACGCTCCGGGAGACGGCCTCCCGGGGCCGCGGGGCCTCGTAGGCGGCGCGCAGGCCGTCCATGAGCTGGGTGCCACCGCCGCCCCGCTGATCGTCGACCAGCGCGAGGGCCTCCTCGATGTTCTCCTCGCTCGCCGGGATCGAGCCCTCCTCGCTCATCGTCCACGAGCCGCCCGAGAAGAAGGTGATGTTGAAGTAGTCGGACTCCTTCAGCTGGCCGAGGAGGCGCGCCATCAGGCTCTTGGCGGTGTCCAGGGGGAAGCCCTGCATCGAGCCGGAGACGTCCAGGAGGAAGACGAACTCGCGGGGGGTGAGCTCCTCGGGCCGGGGGCGCGCCGGCGGCTCCACCATGAGCAGGAAGTACTTCTCGCTCTCGTTCTCGGGATCCTCGTAGAGGAGGAGGCCGCTCTCGATCTGGTCCCCGGCGAGGCGGTAGCGCAGCACGAAGTCCCGGTCTCCGCCGCCGGACTTCGCCAGATCGACGATGGCGCTCTCGGGGGAGGGGCGCCGGACGTGCAGCTCGTGGGTCGGGGAGTCGAGCGCCTTGATCGGGATGGCCGACTCGAGGCGGACCTCGAGATCGTAGCGGTAGGGCTCCGGCTGGCCGGCGGGCAGGTGGGCGCCCCCGGCGAAGGCCTCCGCCGACTCCCGGTCGCCGCCGGTGAAGCGGGGGCCGACCACCGCGGGGTAGACGAACTCGTAGTCTCCCTCCCGCGGGACGAGCAGCTCGGTGTAGTCGAGCTCGACCTCGACGCGGTCGCCCGGCATCAGGTTCGCGACGCGCATGGTGAAGACGTTGGGCCGCTCCTGCTCGAGCAGGCTGGCCCGCTTGCCCTCGGCCCGGGCCTCCTCGTACTGCTGCCGCGCCTCGGCCTTCTCGTTGATCCGGGCCTCGACCCTCCGGTCTCCGATCGTCATGCGCATCCCGTGCACGGCGGCGCGGGTGGAGCCCGGGAAGACGTAGACCGCATCGATCGGCCAGCCTCCGTCGTTCTCGAAGACCTGCTGGACCTTCACCTGAGCGATGACGCCGACGATCCGGACCTCGGCGGAGACCTCCCGCAGGGGCAGGCGCTCGGCGGCGGCGCCGCTCCCCTCGGCTCGCAGATAGGGTGCCAGGGTCCGATCCTCGGCGGCGCCGGCCGCCGCTCCGGCCCGGTCCGGGAAGGTGCCCCGGGAGGAGCCCAGGCGGGCGCCGCTCCTGGACAGGGCGAGGGAGGGTGAGAGGCGAGCCAGGCCGGCGTGGGCCTCGGGGGTGAGGCCGAGCAGCAGGGCGGCGAGCAGGGCGGGGGCGATCGTGCGGTGCATGGGTTCCTCCTCCAGCACGTTCGAGGATGAACCCAGGCTACGCGCGCGATCGGCGCGCCGTCTGTCAACGCTCTGTAACGGGTGGGAACCCGCGCCCTAGACCCGGATCACCATCAGCCCGAGGACCAGCTTGGCGCCCTTGGTGGCCTTGGCGACCGTGAAGCCCTTGAGCTTCGCCGTCAGGCACTGGCCGAGGGCCTGATCGCCGCCCACGACCTTCACCGCCACGATCTTGCCGCCGGCGCCGAAGGTGAGCTCGAGCTGGACCTTGGTGCCCTTGCTCCCGCAGGCCGCGGTGAGGGAGGCCAGCTTCTTCTCCAGCGCGGCCACGACCGGCTTCGGATCGGAGAGGCCGGTGGGGGAGGCCTTGCTGACCAGGAAGCGCGCGGCGCCGCCCCGGCCCTCGAGGGCGTCCTCCCGCTCGCGGCTGGCGTGGCTCTCCTTCTTGACCGCCATGCCTCCGCGCCCGCTGGCCATGCCACCCCCGAGGGTGCCCAGGGAGGGCGCGGGGCTCGGCGGCGGCGCCATGGACGGGGCCGGGCTGGAGGGCATGGCCATCTCCTCGGCCGCGGCCCGCGAGCGCGAGGGGGCCCGCCGCATGGCGCTGCTCGGCGCGACGCTCAGGCTCTTGGTCTGGGCCACCGCGGCGTTGGAGACGCCCTCGGGCATGGGGAGGGCCTGGCGGACCGCCTCGCCCTCGCCGCCCTTGTTCACCACCTCGGAGTCCACCGCCACGAAGGAGGTGTAGTCGGTGAGCAGGTTGTAGGAGAGGCCCAGGTCGGTGATGACGTCGACCAGCTCCTGGTGCCCGTTGGCCATGATCAGCTCGTCCGACATGAAGGAGACCCACTTGCGGGCCCAGAGGTAGCGGATCGGGGCGTTCACCGCCTCGGCCCGGAAGTCGTCGACCTTCACCTTCATGGTGACGGGCCCCTCGCCGGTGTGCCCCTTCACGGTGATGGTGCCGCTGGCCTCACCCTCGTACTTGCCGAAGAGCACCAGGGGGCGCCGGGCCATCAGGTCCGGCAGCTTCATCGGAGCGACCTCCTTCGCCTGGAAGCCGTCGAAGCTGTAGCTGATCTTCGAGAGCACGGGCTCGCGGATGTACTCCCCGAGGCGCTCGGCCACGCCGGCGGCCTTGTCCGGCCCGAAGACGATGAAGGGCTCACCCTGGCCCGCCCGGGCCAGGCCCTCGATCAGGGCGCGGTTCACCGAGGTGCCGATGCCGAAGGAGAAGACGTTGGCCTCGTCGAGGTGCTCCCGCACCCACTTGAAGGCCTGGCTCTCCACCATCACGTAGCCGTCGGTGACCACGATGACGCTGCGGGAGAGGCCCTCGTGCGGCCGGGGGGCCGCGTAGGCGGTGCGCAGGCCGTCCATCAGGCGGGTGCCGCCGCCGCCCATGCGCTGGTCCACCAGGGCGGTGGCCGCGGCGATGTTCGCATCGGTGGCCGGCAGGCTGCCCTCGCTGCTCATCATCCAGGAGCTGCCCGAGAAGAAGGCGACGTTGAAGTAGTCGTCGACCCGCAGCTGGCCCAGCAGCTTCCTCATCAGCTGCTTGGCGGTGTTCAGGGGGTAGCCCCGCATCGAGCCGGAGACGTCGAGGAGGAAGACGTACTCCCGGTTGGGGATGGCCTTGGGCTTCGGCCGCTGCGGCGGCTCGAGCATCATCAGGAAGAACTTCTCGCCCTCGTGCTCGTAGAGGAGCAGCCCCGTCTCGATCTCGTTGCCGGCGAGGCGGTAGCGAAGGACGAAGTCCTTGTTGCCGCCACCGGACTTCGCCAGCTCCACCACCGCGCTCTGGGGGGAGGGGTTCTTCACCCGGATCTCGTGCGAGGGGCTCTTCACCTCCTTGAGGGGGATGCCGGTCTCGAGGCGGACGTCGATGCCGAACTTGTAGGGCTCGGGCTTGCCGGCGGGCAGGTGCGGGTTGTTCGCCCAGGTCTCCTTCGAACCGCCGGTGAAGCGCGGACCGACGACGCTCGGGTAGACGAACTCGTAGAGGCCGTCCTCGGGCAGGAGCAGCTCGGAGTAGTCGAGCTCGACCTCGATCCGGTCGCCCGGCATCAGGTTCGCCACGTTCATGGTGAAGACGTTGGGGCGGTTCTGCTCGAGGAGGCTGGCCCGCTTACCCTCGCGCTTGGCCTGCTCGTACTGCGCCCGGGCCTCGGCCTTCTTCTCGATCTTGGCCTCGACCGTCCGGTCACCGATGCGCATCCGCATGCCGTGCACCGCGGCCCGGGTGGAGCCCGGGAAGACGTAGATCGCCTCGATGGGCTTCTTCCCGTCGTTCTCGAAGACCTGCCGCACCTTCGCCTGGGCGATGACCCCGGCGATGTGCACGTCGGCGGAGGTCTCCTTCAGGGGCAGGCGGTCGGTGCGGGGATCACCTCCGGACACGTAGAGGTAGGGCGCCAGGGTCCGATCCTCGCCGAAGTCGATGCGGTCGGTGGGCTTCCGCGGGAAGCTGGCCCAGCCCGCTCCGACCTTGGCGCCGGCCGACTCCAGGGCCGCCGAGGGGCTCAGGGAGGTCTTGGCGTTGGCGGGCAGGACCAGGGTGCACAGGGAGAGGGCGACGAGCCAGGAGAGATCGCGCAGGCGCGGCATGGCTTGCTCCATTTCGCTTTGGGGGCTTGGGATCGGGGCAAGACGGGCCAGCAGGCCGCCCCCCGGCGCAGCTCATCCTACGACCGAAGGGCCCCTCGCCTCCATCCCGGGCGGGGCAGGGTCTCACTCACCCTCTCTTCGACGTACGAGCGGCCGGAAAGGATCTATCGCCTTGACCCCCTCCGGGGGAGTGTTTATTATTTGGTTGACCAACCAACAAATGGCCCGCCCCAGCAACACCGACGCCCGCCGTGGCGAGATCGTCGAGGCCCTCCGGAGGGTGATGGCCGAGCACGGCTACGAGAAGGCGACGGTGAGCCGGATCGCCGAGGCCGCGGGCCTGGCGCCGGGGCTGGTGCACTACCACTTCGGCAGCAAGGAGGAGGTGCTGCTGGCCCTCGTCGACGACCTGACCGGCCGGGCCGAGGCCCGGATGGACGAGCGCCTGGCGGCGGCCGGCCCCGATCCCCGGGAGCGGCTGGGGGCTGTCCTCGAGGCCCTCCTGGCCACCGGCAGCGGCAGCGACCCCGACGCGGTGGCTTGCTGGACCCTCATCGGCGCGGAGGCGATCCGGCACCCCGCCGTGCGCGCTGCCTATCAGACCTTCGTCAGCCAGACCGTGGCCCGCCTGCGGCGGGAGAGCCTCGCGGCCTGCCGGGCAGAGGGCCGGGCGGGGGGCGGGGTCGGCGCCATCGCGGCCGGGCTCATGGCCACGGTGGAGGGCTACTTCGGTCTCGCCGCGGCGGTCCCCGGCCTGGTCCCCGAGGGGACGGCGGCCGCGACCGCCCGCAGGATCGCTTTCGGCCTGCTGGACGCGCAGCCCCCGGTGGCCGAATGACGGCCGCCTACCGGCTCCCCGGCGGGGCGGTGGCCCGGCTGATGGACCCCCGGGTCCCCTTCCTGCCCCACTACCGGGTGCTCGTCCTGGAGACCCCCGCCTCGCCGGGCGACGAGGTGGCGCTCCTGGCCCTCGCCCGGCAGCTCGCCCGCCGGCTGGGCCAGGAGGCACTGGGCGACCCCGAGGCCTTCTCGGTGCTCTTCAACGGGGCGCGGACCCGCCGCGTCCCCCGGGCCCACGTCCACCTGCTGCCCTCCGGCAGCGTGGCCGGCAAGCGCTGGGGTCTGCTCTTCCTCTCCCTCAAGCGCGGGCTGCGGGCCGGGCGCGACCTCCTCCTCACCCCGCGCACCCTCCTGCGGGGCTGGAGGGTGGGCCTGCGCCGCCGCTACGCTCGCTGGCGGCTGGCCCGGCTGCGGTCCGAGGCGCCGACACCGCTCCCGGTCCCCGAGCGCGAGGCCCTGGCCGCCCTCTTCGCTGCGGCCTGGCAGGCGCTCGGCTGCAAGGGAGACCCCGCGCCGGCCTTCGGCGATCTGGTGCGCCGCCACGCCGAACCGCACCGGCGCTACCACACCCTGACCCACGTCCAGGCGCTCCTCGCGGGCCTCGAGCGCCACCCGGGGCCCGTCGAGGATCGCGCGGCCCTCCAGCTGGCCATCTTCTTCCACGACGCCATCCAGGTCCCCGGGGGTGAGGAGGACGAGCAGGCCTCGGCCGCCCTCGCCCGGCAGCAGCTCGAGGGCGGCGGCGCCGATCCGGTCCGGCTCGCGGCGATCGAGGAGGCGATCCTCGCGACCCGCCACCGGGCCGCGCCCGCGCCGGGGGACCCCTCCCTGATGGTCGACCTCGACCTCTCCATCCTGGGCGCCCTCCCCGGGGACTACGACGCCTACCTGAGCGCCGTGCGGTCGGAGTGGGCCTGGGTCTCCCACCGCCGCTGGCGGCGCGGGCGGCGCCGGCTCCTGGAGGGCTGGCTCGCCCGGCCGGCCCTCTTCCTCACCCCGGATCACCGCGCGCGCCTGGAGGCGCGGGCGCGGGCCAACCTCGAGCGGGAGCTGGCCTCGCTCTAGCCTCTCAGCCGACCCAGGGGCGCTCGATCGAGACCGGGGCTCCCCGGGTGCCGTGGGCGTCGACGGGGCGCAGCTCGATCCGGACCTTCTCCGGCCTCACCTCCTCGGGCAGGGAGCAGGTGCGAAAGGAGCTGGTCTCCCGCCCACCCTGCCAGGCGCGGCTGAGGCACTCGGTCAGCGCGCCGGCCTCGGAGCCCGGCTCCGTATCCGCCCGGTGGAGTCGGACCTGGATCAGGGAGTGCTCGGCCGCGCCGGGGATCTTCGCGGCGAGATCGAGGCCGTTCTCCCGGTCGCTGAGGCGGCAGGCGATGACCTGGAGGATCTCGCCCTCGATGGCGGGCGGCGCGACGGTCGCCCCGGGGTCCTGCCAGGGGCCGGTCTTCCACCGGGCCGGCTTGCGCTCGCCGCCCGGCTGCCGGATGCGCGGGTTGTAGATCCGGTAGCTCGGCTCCCCGGCCGAGAGCCGCAGGGTGTATTCGGTGTTCGCCTGGAGGGGCACCGCCGGCTTCAGCAGCACCTGCAGGGTCCCCCGGTGCTCGCCCGGCCCCATCTGCAGCACGTTCAGCTTCACCCCCCGGCCCTGGTCCTCGAGGATGGCCCGCCCGGCGGCCCGCTCGATCTGCTCGCGGTAGCTCTCCGAGCCCTCCAGGAGGATCACCCCAACGGTGGGGATGACCGTGTCCACCGGAGGCCAGACCTCGAGCTCTCCGAGGAACAGGGACTTGCGCGCCGGCTCCTGCCACCCCCGGGCCGGGGAGCCGAGGAGGAGGGCCGGGAGGACGAGGAGGAGGGAGCGAAGGGACAGGGTGCTCATGGCCCCTTCGAACGCACGAGGCCCCCGGAGGATCTAGGATGCAGACATGAGCAGGGGTCCAGGCGGCGAGAAGCGGGCAGCGAGGGGAGGCGCCCGGGGCAGCCGCTTCTGGATCGGCACCGTGGTGGTCTTCCTCACCGCTGCGGTGGTGGGGGTCACGGGCCTCCAGGGCTGGAGCGAGGCGGCCGTCACGGAGTGGAGCCGGCGGGACGCGGTCCTCCCCCTGGGCAGCCCCCGGGCCAAGATCCTGGAGATCCACTCTGCCTCGCCCGAGGTGCTGGAGCCCGGCGCGAGCCTGGCGTCCGTGGCCGCCTGGTCCTTCGTCCTGGAGGGGAGGGGGGACTGCGGCGACCCCACCGACGACTGGAGCCGCTTCGCGCGCCGTCAGCTCGAGCAGGGCCGGACCCTGCTCCTCTTCCCCACGGGCTTCCCGGCGGGGCGCACCTACGTCTACATCCTGGGTGAGGACGAGCTCCTCGCCTGCCGGATCGTCGCGGCGTCCTGACCGCTACAGCTTCTTCACCTCGTCCCGGATGCGCTTCACGAGGTTGGGCATCGAGTTCATCTGCGCCTTGTGGCGGATGAAGTCGGGCACAGCGCTCTTGGGGATGGCGAGGATCTCGTAGCGCAGGAGCGTGCGCTTCGGGTCACCCTTGAAGGGCCGGAAGACATAGGAGCCGATCAGGGTCAGGTAGTCGCTCTCCTTGCCCTCCAGGAGGTGCCACTTCCGGTACCACTCGTCGGGCCCCTCTTTGCGCTTGTCGATGGTGACGGCGACCAGGTCGGAGAAGGGGAAGGGCATGTCCAGGGTCGACTCGCAGACGTGGCTGTCGGCGGTCTTCTTGACCGTCTTCCCCGTCTTCATCCGCGGCATGCGATCGACCCAGCGGTCGCAGTTGGTGGTGACCTCGTAGACATCGGCGGGCGTGGCGTCGATCACCGCGGTGGTGATCAGGCGGGGGTGCTCATAGCCCTCGACCTTCTCGGTCCAGACGAAGACCTCGCCCTGATCGAGCTTGGCCTCGCTCAGCTCCGCCGGCGGCGCGGCGAACGCCGACCCCACCGCCGAGGCGGCCAGGAGGAACATCAGAGCCCGGACCATCACCCTTGGAATGTGGCAGACCGGAAGCGGCGTTGGCAACGCGTTTCTAGAGCGCGCTCTCCAGGGCCTGGACCTGGTCGTAGATCATCCGCTGCTTGGCCGGGTGGCTGGCGGCCGGCCGCCCGCGGGCGAGGAAGTCGTTCGGGTACTCGAGGGTGTACTCGATGCGCCAGACCGTCTTGCTGCCGGGCGTCAGGTCCGCGACCCACTTCACGACTCCGTCGGCGTCGCGGGCCGCCCCCTTCGGGATCTCCACGTCGTCGAGCTCGAGGTCCTCGTTCTGCGGCACCGGCACCCGATCGCCCACCTCCAGGCGGACCGCCTCGAGCCCGAGGTTCTCCGCGGAGATCAGGAAGGAGGCGGTGACCGTCGTGCGGCGCCGCCCGCGGTCGATCGAGCTGCGCTCCCGGTCGATGGTGCGCTCGAGCTTCACGCCCTCGTGGATCCCGAGGAAGGTCGAGAAGGACTCCCGCGGCGCCACGAAGGGCAGCTCGCTGGTGCCCACGAAGGCGCCGTCCAGGTAGAGGGCCGTCCGGCCCGGCAGGATCGACTGCTCGGAGGTGTTCATCAGGGCCGCCGTGCGGATCACGTTGAGGGAGACCTCCGGCACCGCCACGAGCTTCAGGCCGGCGTCGAAGCTCGCCCGGGCGATGGGCACCCGGACGGTCTTGCCGTCGCTGCGCACCGTTCGCTGGGCGAGCGCCTCGAAGTGGGCGGTGGTGCCCCGGGCCGCGAGGCTCTCGAAGGCGGCGGTGGCGCGCTGCTCGACCTGCTGCTGGTGCTCGAGCTGCATGCGCCACTCGGGGTTCGCCTTGTTGGCGAGCTCGTTCTGGAGCAGGTAGCTCGAGCGCGCCTTCTGGAAGGACTCGGTCGCCCGGTTCACCGCCTCGCCCAGGCCCACCCCGTCGTCTCCCAGGAGGAGGGCCTGCACCTCGGGGACGACCAGGGTCTCCCGGGGCAGCTGGGTGGAGAAGGTGAGCTTCGCCCCCTCCCAGTCCTCACCGGTGGTCTGCACCACCGAGGCGGCCTGCAGCATCGAGACCGCCCGGCCCTCGGCGCGGGCCCGCAGCTCGCCCACCGGCTCCCAGGTCGCGCCGCTGGTCAGGTAGGAGAGGTTCAGCTCGGCCTTGCCCTTGCCCCGGATCTGCAGGTGCACCGACTGCTGCACCAGCTGGGTGCGGGAGCGCAGCTCGCTCAGGGTCAGGGAGCGCGCCGAGAGCTCGGGCTCGAGGGCGCGGCGCTGGCGGCCGACCTTGCGCAGGGCGGCGCGGGCCTCCCGCAGCCCGCTGCCGAGGAAGTCGAAGGTGGCCTCGTAGGTCTTCACCTCGATGTCCCGGGTCGCCATGTCGCGGGGGAGCTTGTCGTTCGAGAAGGCCCGCAGGGCCTCGAGCTGGGCGATCTCGGCGCGCAGCACGGCCTCCTCGTCCTGGAGATCCTCCAGGCGATCGGAGATCTCTCGCAGGCTCTCCTCCGCCGCCTTCACCGACGCGTCGGTGGCCTCGACCAGGAAGCTCTTCTCGACCCTCACGTCGAGGATCTCCCCGGCGGCCGCGGGGGCGAGGCCCGCCCGCACCGACTCGGGGTCGATCCAGCCGGGCAGCCCCCGCACCACGACCTCCTTCACCTCGGCGTCGAGGCGCAGGGGGGCGGTGCGGGTGACCTGGGCCCGGTCCGCGAAGACCGTGACCGCCGAGATCCGGGTCTCCAGCTCCGAGGTGGGGAGGGTCGCCGCGAGGGCGAGGCAGGGAAGTGCGAGGAGCGCGCCCAGCGTGAGCCGGGCGGCCAGGGAGATCGAGCGGCGCATGGGGCCTCCTGCAGGAAGATAGACGACGTCCAGGAGGTTCTACGGACGAGCCGGCTCCGGGATCTGTCCCGGGGGTTGGTCGTTCCCACGGCTCCCGGCGTAGATCTCGACGGCCACCCGTCCGTCAGGATAGGGGAAGAGCGAGCGCGGAGACCCACCTTGACCAACCCCGAGTCCACCGTCATCACCAGCCGACCCACGCTTCCGAAGAAGAGGAAGCGTCGCTGGGGTGTGTTCTCCCTCTTCTTCGCCTTCCTCTTCAGCTACGCCCTGACGGTGGTCTACGCCGCCTGGGCCGGGCAGCTCATCGACTCGGACGAGCTCCTCCTCGGGCTCTCCCTGGGAGCGGCGGTCGTCCTCCCGATCCTCCTCGGGCTGCCCATCAAGGCCATCGGCCCCCGCCTGATGGCCGCCCTGAACCTCCTGATCCTCGGCGGCATCCTCTTCTTCGCGGGAGAGGGGACGGACACCTTCCTGGCCCGGAACGGGGCGCGGGTCTTCCACCCCCTGGGGGACTCGCCGGCCGTGACCGGCACCGCCTCCCTCACCGTGGACGCCCTGCGCTTCGCCGCGCGCCATGGTGGACCGGCCCCGGTGGAGATCGACGAGCGTCCGACCGACGGGGGCGTGGTCGAGGGTGTCGACGGCGGCTCGCCCTGGGGTGTCCTCCTGGGGGGACCCACCGCCGATGGCGGGAGCGGTCCGGTGGACGGCGGCGGCGCGGAGGGCGTTCCCGACGGCTCGGTGTCGGGTGGCGCGATCGAGCCGGCCGAGGATCCCGCCGACGGCGGCGGGCCGGGAGGGCTCCCCGATCCGGTGCCTGGCGACCCCGAGGTCCTGGTCATCCCCATCGACGCCAACGGAAGCACCTTCGACGTCGGAGCCCTGGTGAACGGGAAGCCCACCAGCTTCGTCTTCGACAGCGGCGCCCACGACGTCTCCATCACCTCGGCGCTGGCTCGCCGGCTGGGACTCTCGGACGCGGACGCCATCGACTGGCGGGTCTACCGGACCGCCAACGGTCAGGTCCGGCAGCCGGTGGTGATCATCGACTCGATCGATCTGGGCGAGGGCTTCGTGGTCGAGAAGGTCGAGGGGAGCATCTGCCGGGGCTGCTCGGACAACCTCCTGGGCCGCAGCTTCCAGAAGCACTTCCTCATCGAGATCGACTCGAAGCGCGCCGAGGTGCGGCTGCGGCGCAACTGAGGGCCCGCCGGGCCACGGCGCAGACGAAAGCGCGAGGCGCCTGCTATGAAGGCGGGATGAAGCGCGCCCTCGTCCCCGTCGCCCTCCTCGCCTTCGCCGCTGCCTGCGGGCCGAAGCCGGAGCCCCTGCAGCTCCCCGATGATCCGGCCGAGACCGGGGTGCCGGTGGGGGTGCGGACCTTCTCCGTCGGCGAGCTGGTGGTCGAGGCCTGGTACCCGGCCAGCGACGCGGTCGCGGGCGAGCCCACCGAGATCCTCTCCCTCGCCGAGTGGATCCCCATCGCGTTCACCGAGCGGGTCGGGGAGATCGACGCGCCGACCCTGCAGACGCCCGCGGTGCGCGACGCCGAGCTGCGGGTCCCCGAGTCCCCCTACCCGGTGGTGATCTTCTCCCACGGCCTCGCGGCCTTCCGCTCCCAGTCCATCGATCTGGTCACCCACCTGGCCTCGCGGGGCTATGTCGTGGTCGCGACGGACCACATCGGCCGCTCCTTCCCCGACCTCCTCCCCTGTGTCTTCGATCCGGCCCCCGACGACTGCACCCTCGGAACGGCCTTCGACGATCCCGCGCCGCCCCAGGTCGCGGAGGTCGTGACCTGGCTCGAGGCCGCGAACGTCGAGGAGAAGGGCTTCTTCGAGGAGGCCCTCGACCTCGAGAGGCTGGTCCTCTCCGGGCACTCGGCCGGCTCCTCCACCACCGCCACGGTGGGGCAGGAGGACGAGCGCTTCGTGGCGCTGCTGCAGCTGGCCGGCGCCCGCTCGATCACCCGGGAGGTGCCGGTGCTCGCCATGGGCGCCACCTGCGACACCTTCGTCACCGACCAGGACATGCGCGAGGGCATCGCGGGCACTGCCACCGGCAACCTCGTGCAGATCGCCGGCGCCGGGCACCTCGCCTTCTCCGACATGTGCGAGATGGGGCTGGTCGAGCTGGGCCAGGCCCACCTCGAGGGGCGCACGGATCTCAACCAGTTCATCTACGACATACTCATCGAGCTGGGCTCCGACGGCTGCCCGGGTCACGAGCTGCCCAACATGCCCCAGGCCTGCCTCGACTCGGGTTACCTCCCGCTGGCGACCTCGGACCGGATCATCCGTCACTACACCACCGCCTTCCTCGACGACGTCCTCTTCGGGCGGGGGCCGGGTGCGCAGGCGGGCGTCTTCCCCGAGGCGGAGATGCAGTGAGCGGGGAGGCCAAGGTCCGGACCAAGCTCTACGATGGCGGGGTCTACGGCGCGCTCCTCGAGCCCCTCCTCGAGGGCCTGCACACCTTCGTCGCCGCGCAGGTGGAGCCCGGCCAGGTGCTCCTCGACGTTGGCTGCGGCACCGGCGCGCTGCTGCGCAAGCTGGCGCCGGCGGCCCGCTCGGTGGAGGGCGTCGACCTCTCCCCCGCGATGATCGCTCATGCTCGCAAGCGGGCCGAGGCCGCGGGCCTCGAGAACGTGAGCTTCCGCACCGGAGACGCCACCCGCACCCTGAGCGAGCTCCCCGCCGATCACTTCGATCAGGCCACCCTGGTGCTGGCGCTCCACGAGATGCCGGCGAAGGTGCGCGCGCCCCTCCTGCAAGAGGTGGCCCGGGTCTCCCGGTCGATCCTCTGCGTGGACTTCCGGGTGCCCATGCCCCGCAACCTCCCCGGGCTGCGCAACCGCACCTTCGAGCTCCTGGCGGGGCTGGATCACTTCCGGGCCTTCCGGGACTTCTACCGGCGCGGCGGCGTCGAGGCCATCGCCCGCGCCGCGGAGCTGCGCTATGAGCACTTGCGCTTCGTCGACGGCGCCACCCTCGAGCTGGCGCGCCTGAGCCGGCCCACGCCGGGGAGCGAGACCGCTTGAGGGCCGTGCGTCTACACGCCTACGGGGGGGCCGAGCACCTGCATCTCGACGTCGTGCCGCGCCCCGAGCCGGGCCCGGGCCAGGTCTTGCTGCGGGTCCGGGCAGCCGCGATCAACCCGGTGGACTGGAAGATCCGTCAGGGGAACCAGCGGGCGGTCGTGCCCCTCAAGCTGCCCGCGATCCTGGGGATGGACGTCTCGGGTGAGGTGGTCGAGCTGGGGCCGGAGGTCGGCGCGTTCCAGCCCGGCGACGAGGTCTTCTGCTCCCCCCACCACACCCGGCAGGGCGGCTACGCCGACTACGTGGTGGTGAACGCCGACGAGGTGGCGCACAAGCCTCCCTCCCTCACCCACGTGGAGGCGGCGTCCATTCCCCTGGCGGGCCTGACGGCCTGGGTGAGCCTGGTGGAGAAGGGAGAGCTGCAGGAGGGGCAGCGGGTCTTCATCCAGTCCGGCGCCGGCGGCGTCGGCAGCCTGGCGATCCAGCTCGCCTCGCACCTCGGCGCGGAGGTGACCACCACCTGCAGCGCCCGGAACGCCGACTTCGTGCGCTCCCTCGGCGCGACCACGGTCGTGGACTACCGCGAGCAACGCTTCGACGAGGTGGTGCGCGACCAGGATCTGGTCCTCGACACGATGGGCGGCGAGGTGCTGCGGCGCTCGGTGATCTGCCTTCGCCGGGGGGGCATCCTGGTGACCATCAACACCGGCCTGCCCCGCGCCGTGCGCCTCTTCGGGCCGTGGCTGGGAGTGCTCGCGGTGGCCTGGCAGCTCTTCACCTGCTGGGTGAGGGCCCGGATGTCTCTCGGCGTGCGCTTCCGGCTGGCGGTGCGGCCGGCGAGCGGCGAGCGACTGGAGCGCCTCGGTGCGCTCTTCGAGTCCGGGACCCTGAAGCCGGTGGTGGGCTCGGTCTACCCCTTGGAGCGGGTCGCCGAGGCCCACGCGGAGAGCGAGGCGGGCCACAGCCGGGGGAAGATCGTGCTCGACCTGGACGTTTGAGCGCCCGGGGCCTTGCCGCAGGTGGCTCCCGCGAACATAGTGCGGGCCTCCCGGGGGGCCGGAGGAGAGGGAAGTCGATGGCTGTCGACGTCATCCATTCCTGGTGGAACAAGCGCGAGGCGCTCCTCGACCGCTATCGGTCGGAGGAGGCGCGCTACCTCGTCGTGGCCCGGGCCCTGCGCCGCCAGATCAGCGACATGCTCAAGGACGAGGGCATCGCCGGTTCGGCCCACACCCGGGTGAAGAAGTTTGACGCCTTCTTTCGCAAGCTCCTCGAGCGGGCCGCCGAGGAGGCGGAGGAGATCCGGGATCCCTTCCTCTTCATCACCGACCTCGTGGGCATCCGGGTCGTGGTGCCCTTCATGGAGGACATCGGGAAGGTCCACCAGCTGCTCCGCGACAACTTCGAGCTCACCGAGGAGGAGGAGAAGGGGGCGGCCCTCTCCGTGCGCGAGTTCGGCTACACCTCCACCCACCTGCTGATCGCGGTGCCGCCGGAGATGCTCGAGGACCACGGCCCCCTCTCGGTGACCGAGGTGGAGATCCAGCTGCGGACCACGCTGCAGGACGCCTGGGCCGAGGTGGAGCACGAGCTCGTCTACAAGGCGGGCCTCGACGTGGTGAACGATCAGGTCCAGCGCAAGCTCATCGCGCTGAACGCGACCCTCTCCCTGGCGGACACCATCTTCCAGGAGATCCGCGACTACCAGAAGCAGCGCTCCCGGACCCTGCGGGCGCAGCACCAGGATCTGATGGACAAGGTCTCGACCATCCCCGAGAAGATGGGGCGGGTCTGGCGAGGCGAGGAGCCGATCTCGGCCGGGGCCCAGCTCGGTGAGATCGATCGGCCAGGCACGGTCGACGAGACCCAGGACGCCGACGCCCACCTCTCCAACCTGATCCTACGGGCGCTCCAGGCGCACCTCGACGCGGATCTCGACACCGCCGTCCGCCTCTACTCGAAGGTGCTGGCCGTCCAGCCGGCCTACGCCATCTACAATCACCGGGGCATCGCCTACTTCACGATGAGCCAGTACGAGAAGGCCATCGCCGACTTCTCGGCCGCGATCGAGCTCGAGCCCCACCAGGTGCGCGCCTACACCAACCGGGGACTCGCCTATCGCATGGCCGAGCGCCACACCGATGCGCTGGCCGACTTCGATCGCTCCCTGGCGATCGATCCCTACTGGGCCGACACGCTCTACGGGCGGGCGCTCACCCACTTCGACATGGGCAACATCCCGGCGGCGCTCACCGACTGTGATCGCGCCATCGCCGTGAAGCCGGACTTCAAGCAGGTCCTGCGCTTCAAGCGCTTCGTCCAGGGCGAGTAGGGCCCTACCCCTCCAGGGTCGAGAGCCGGGCCTGGAGGATCCGCTCCATCGCCCGGCGGCTCCTCCGGACACGCAGCGCGACCAGGGTGTGCGCCACGCTCAGGGCCACCCAGAGCCCCCCGCTGCCCAGGTGCATCCAGGAGAAGGCCGCCCGCCAGCCCTCGGCCACCGAGATCTGGAGCAGGTAGCCCGAGGCCGCCATCGCGACGAAGGTGGAGGCGAGGCCCAGCCCCGTGAGCCTCCCGGCCGGCCCGAGGCGCAGGCGCGCGGCGAGGTGCACCTGGAAGAGGAGGCCGAAGGTGAAGACGAGCAGGGGGGCGGCGAGCACGTGGAGGTGCTGCAGGGTCGGCTGCCAGGGATGGTTCACCACCGCCCACTCGTCGGCCGGCTCGAGGAGGAACTTCATCCAGAGGTAGACGAGGCCGGTGGCGGTGACGGAGAGGTTCGCGCCGTGCTGTACCCAGCGCAGGGCCGGGCTCACGGCGCCGGCTCCGGCGGGACTTCGGCCTTCGCGCCGAAGATCACGCGGTGGAGGGCGAGCACCCGGCGGGCCGCCTTGCTCGTGGCCTCGGCGGTGAGGGTCGCGCCCGCGACGGGCCGGATGGCGCCCTCGAGCGAGAGGTCGTCCTCGAGGCGCTTGGCCTCGAACTGCCCGTACCAGCCCCGGCGCGGCAGGTAGTCCGGCGGCTCGTCGAAGGAGAGCACCTCGATCCGGAGGATCTTCCCCCCGGCATCGACCGCGACCATCACCCGCTCGGGGAGGGTCCGCACCCGGTGGACGTCGAAGTAGGCGGCGCCCCCTGGCTTGCCCTCGCAGGTGGCCAGGTAGGGGTGGACCAAGGCGCTCTCGATCTTCGCGCCGGCGAGCTTCTCGGCGGCCTCCTTCTGGACCTTGGAGAGGAAGACGGTCCTTCGTTCGATCTCACAGCCGGGGAAGGCGAGAGCCAGGGCCTCGTCCCCCTCGAGGCGGACGCCTGCGCTCGCTGGCGAGGCCCAGAGCAGCCCGCTGGCGAGGAGGAGGGCGAGACCCCGGCCCCGGCCGGGTCGAATCGGACGATGGGAGCGTGAGCGTGAAGGGGGAGTCATCATTCGAGGGAGGCCGGGAGTGGTCGCAGGAGAGCGTCGTCGGAGCTCCAGATCCGGGGAGTCCCCACGGCCGAGGTGTCGACCACGAAGACCTCGACGCCAGGCGTGATCGCCGCGTAGCGCAGGGCGGCCTCAGGTCCCAGGACGTAAAGGCCCGTGGAGAGGCAGTCGGCCTCGGCGGCCGTCGGCGCCAGCACCGAGAGGGAGCCGAAGTCCTCGGCCGGCCGGCCGGTGCGAGGATCGAGGAGGTGGCCGACGCGCTCGCCCTCCACCTCGATGCCCCGCTCGCCGTTGCCGCTGGTGGCGAGGGAGCCCGCCCCCAACCGCACCTCGGCCACGATCCGCTGGCGGTCGCGGGGGTGGGCCAGGGGGATCCAGCGGTCGCGCTCCCCGGAGGCCGGCAGCCGGGAGAGCTGACCGCCGAGATCGAGGGTGGCGCCGCGGGCGCCGGCCTCGCGGGCCGCCTCGAGGGCGAGGTCCAGGCCCCGGCCCTTGCCGAAGGCCCCCTCGTCCAGGGTGAGGGGGGCGTACTTGAGGGCCCCCTCCTCGGTGAGGCGCAGGTGCCCGGCGCCCACCTTGCCCAGGGCGAGATCGAGCTGGTCCTCGGTCGGTCGGCGGCCCTCACCCCGCAGGTCCCAGGCCTCGACCAGGGGACCCACCGTGGGGTCGAAGGCGCCCCGGGTGATCTCGCTGCATTCCAGCGCCAGGCCGAGGTCCTCGCGCAGCGCGTCGGAGATCGGGTGAGGTCGTCCGGGCGTCGCGGTGTTGAGGGCGGCGAGCTCGGTGTCCGCCCGCCAGGTGGAGAGCCGGGCCTCGGTCGCCTCCAGGGCGCGCAGGGCGGCCTCGCTGGCCCGCAGCGCGGTCGCGCGATCCCCGGCCAGCACCTCCAGCTCGATCGCCGTGCCCATCACCGAGGCCGAGCGCTGCAGGCGGGTGAGGGCGGGGCCCACGGGCGCCGGCGTGCTCGCCGCCGCCGGGGGCAGGTTCGCCGGGTGCCCGCAACCCTCGAGGAGGAGGAGCCCGGCGAGCGCCACCGGCAGGGTGATCATCGCCGCCAGGGAGGAGAGGTCCAGGAGGACGCCCCGCCACTCCCGTCGGCGACCAGCTCGGTTCGAGATCCCGAACATCAGAAGATGTACCCGAGCAGGAGGTTGAGGGTGGAGTCGTCGGCGCCACCCGCGTCGGTGTGCCGCTGCCACTCGGCCTTGACCGCCACCTGCTCGATGGGGGCGAAGGCCAGCCCGAGGGTGAGGAACTCCCGGTCGGACGCAGGGTCGGCCGGGTAGCCGCTCGGCATCGTCTGCTGGGTGTTCAGCCGCTCGTAGCGCACGTAGGGGGAGAGCGAGAGGCGGGTGCCTTCGACCAGGGAGAGGAGGTCGTAGCCGGCCTCGGCGTAGAAGCCGCTCATCGTCTCGCCGACCGGGGCGTCGCCGTCCACGGCTCGCAGGTCCGAGAGCTCGAGGGCGCCGCCCACCTGGGCCCCGGCGTAGAGCGCGCGCAGCTTCAGCCCCCGCCAGCCGAAGTCCACGTGGCCCTCGTAGACGAGGTTCGTCACCTGGGTGTCGAGCTGACCCTGATCGGCGCCACCGTAGTAGACCGAGCCACCCACCAGGAGGCCGTCGAGGCCGACGTAGTCGGCCCGGAAGACCACGCCGAAGTCGTTGGCGAGGGCCTTAGCGCCCTTCTGCCGGCCGCCCCGCAGGCCGCCGGTGCCCCCGAAGCCCGTGCCGTCCATGCCGTTGATCAGGTAGGCGCGGTAGCTGACCGGGCCGAGGTCACCGAAGAGGCCCACGCCGTTCTCTCGCCAGGTCGAGGGGATGATCCGCCGCTCGGTCTCCGGCCGGAGCGCCGGCAGGAAGGTCGTGGGCTCGTGCAGCTCGTTGATGATCCCCATCGGGACCAGCAACAGACCGGCGCGGACGTTCAGCTCGGGACGCCAGAGGAAGTCGAGGTAGGCGAACTCGAGGAAGACCTCGCTGATGTGCTCGATCTCGATCTCGGTGTTGAGCACGAAGCGGTCGTCGAACTTGTATCCGGCGTAGAGGATGTTCCGGTAGAAGTCGAAGACGTCGGTGCCGTCGGAGTCCAGCTCGTTCTGGTAGAGCATTTCACCGTAGCCGCCCAGGGAGACGCCTCGCTCGGCCTGGTAGACCTTCGAGGCCGCCGGCCCGAGGCCGAACTTGCGCTGGGTGGCGGAGGGGGCGACCTCGCCGAGGCGCAGCCGCTCGATCTCGGCCGCCAGGATCTCCAGCTTGCGGTCGGTCTCGGAGGCCTCGTGGGGGGCCTCGGCGACGGGCTCGGGGGCCGGCTCGGTGGCGGCCTCGGCCTGGGCGAGGGTGGCTGCGGGCAGGAGGAGGAGGGCGGCGAGGAGGGCGGTGCGGAGCGAAGAGGGACGCATCGGAGAGTCTCCAGTGGGTCGGGGTGAATTCGGAGATCTTCGTTTAGATGAATATGAGAACCATTGTCAATAAAGAAGTCCGAAAAATCGACCTCGCCACTGCCGAACGCCGAAGCGGCCGAAAACAGGTCTTCTCCGGGCGCCGGGGCTAGGATGAGCCCATGCGAGGCTCACCTCTGCTCACCGGCCCAGGTCTGCTCCTGACCCTGTTCATCCTCTCGGCCTGCCCCGGCGGGGGCGGGGGCGGGGGGATCCCCGACGGCGGCGATCCCGTCGAGGACGGAGGCAGCGATGGGGGCGCCGCCGACGCGGGCGACCCCTGGTGGGAGGAGGAGGTGGTCGACTTCGACGGAGACGGCTACTCGGTGGCCGAGGGGGACTGCGACGACGAGGAGCCCGAGGTGAACCCCGGCTACAGCGTCGATCTCTGCGACCACCTCGACAACGACTGCGACGGCGACACCGACGAGGACTTCGACGGCGACGAGTGGGAGCCCAACGACACGACCCCGGTGGAGCTCGGCGACCTCACCGACACCCGGGAGACCCTGATCTTCGGCCACCTCTTCCCCGAGTCCGACGTCGACCGCTACCGCTTCTACGTGAACGACGGCCTGACCACCTACTTCGACATCGAGGCCTGGCTCTACGGCGTGCCGGCCGATGCCGACTACGCCCTCGACCTCTACTGGGTCGAGGACGCCAACGGCGCCGATCAGGGCCTGATCCTCAGCTCGGATCGGGAGGCTCTCGGCGGCTACGAGCTGATCAACCACGGTGGGAGTCTCGGGACCGACGACACGGGGTGGTACGAGCTCGAGATCCGCTCGGTGAGCGGGAAGAGCTGCGCCGCGCCCTATACCCTTCAGCTGGTGGTGGGGAGCTGGTGATGACGCGCACGATCTCTGCAGGCCTCCTCGCACTCCTCCTCTCCCTCGCTCCTGGCTGCCCGAAGGGCACCGGCGGGGGCGGCCCCGACGGGGGCGGCACGAGCGACGGCGGCGGCGGTGACCTGCCCGCCGCGACCTACCTGGAGCTGGTCCCCCTGGACATCTGGGGCAGGGATCACGCCGACGCGACGATCACCCTGGGCCTCGCCCCCACCGCGATCGACGAGGTCGGCGCGGGCCCGGGGGTGGCGCTGATCCGGGTGGCCGAGGGGCACCCCTTCGAGCTGCCGGTCCGCATCTCGGCCCCGGACTACTTCGAGACCACCTTCACGGTGAGCTACGACGGCACCACCTCGGCGGACGCCTTCTCGGTCACGGTGCCCGACGGCGGCGCCCGGGCGGTGACCGGTGAGGACCAGCGGACCATCGAGGCCACCGACGGCCGGGTCTTCTCGGTCTTCGCCGGCCTGGATCACCGCTGGTTCGCGGCGAGCGCGAGCCCGCCCTCCCTCAACGACGTCGAGGTCTACCTCGACGGCGAGGAGGCCTGGGCCTCGGTCTACGAGGATCTGAAGACGGCCACCCGGCGCGTGACCTGGACCACCTGGTTCTGGGAGTCGGACTTCGAGCTCTGGCGCTCTCCGGATCACCCGCGAGAGATCGAGGCCGCTCGCTACCCCTACACGGTGATGGGCATCGTCGATTCCCTCCCGGGCGTGGACTGGAAGGTGTTGATCAACCGCTTCTGGGGCGACAACACGGACTACGCGGCCTACCTGAACACCGACACCGCGCTGCGTGACAAGGCCGAGGCGGCGGGCGACGGCTTCGACGTGATCCTCCAGGGCAACCCCACGGCCGTGCCGCTCGGCGGGCAGTACTTCGGCCAGCCGACGTACTTCGCCTTCGCGCCCCGGGTGCTCGAGAACCCCCGCTACGCCGGGCGGACCCTCCACCAGGGGGAGCTGGGCAGCCAGCAACAGCCCCTGACCACCGACGCGGCCAGCTACCATCAGAAGGCCACGGTGATCGACGGGCAGGTCGCCTTCGTCGGCGGCATGAACACCAAGTCCACCGACTGGGACAGCAACGAGCACCTTGTCTTCGATGCCCGCCGGATGACCTTCGACGCCACGAACGCGGCGCGGATGGACGTGCTCACCCGCAACGAGCTGCCCGAGCTCGGCCCGCGCAAGGACTACATGATGCGCATCGCCGGGCCGGTCGCCCGGGACGTCGAGGAGATCCTCTGGAACCGCTTCGAGCTCGGCCTCGCGGCGGGAGACATGTTCTCGGAGAACGCGACGGCCTGGGCCCTCGACCCGGCGGCGCCCGAGCCGAACGGTGGGGTGCTCACGCAGGTGGTGGCGACGCTGCCCGAGCCCTTCTCCCAGATGCAGATCCGGGAGAGCCACGCCAAGGCCCTGGCCCAGGCGGAGCACTACATCTACATCGAGGACCAGTACTTCCGGGCGCCGATCTTCGAGCAGATCATCGTGCAGCGGATGCTGGAGAAGCCCGACCTCCGCCTGATCGTGGTGACCAAGGAGGTCGGCACCCTCGACGGCGGGTTGAAGTTCACCTACCTCGGCGATGCGCTCTTCCGGGAGCTCTTCCCCGACCGCTACCTGGTGCTGGTGCTCAAGACGGCGGACCTCTACACCGAGGAGGGGATCTTCTGGGACACGGTCGACCTGCACCTCCAGAACATCGACACCCACTCGAAGATCCGGATCATCGACGACCGTTTCGTCTCCCTGGGCTCCTGCAACTACAACAACCGCGGCTACATGTACGAGGGCGAGATGAACGGCTCGGTCCTCGACGATGGCCTCGCCACTGCCGTGCGCCAGCGGGTCTTCCGCAACATCGCCGGGCCCGGCTGGTCGCGGCAGCTCAACGGCGATCCGATCAACGACTTCGAGGTCCTCAAGGCAGCGGCGGCCGACAACGAGTCCATCATGAACTGGTGGAAGGACAACGTCGGGGACCTCGACGCGCCCGAGGCCGAGGCGGCGCGCCTGCAGAGCTGGCCGGACGGCTTCGCCTACCCGCTGACGTTCTCCGGCGACTACCTCCTCGAGGTCGGTCCCGATATGTTCTGATTGTCCGGGGGGAGCTCCGGATTCAGGGCCGTGGGTGAAGGTCGATGGGGGTGACGTGGATGCGGCCGGTGGCGCCGCGCACCTCGTAGCCGTAGACCCGATACACGCCGCTGGTGCCGGGCTTGGGCTCGGTGCTCGCCGGGGCGCCGACGATCCGGACGCCGTCGAGCTCTCGATCGTCGCTGCGGTGGAGGTGGCCGTGAGCGATCAGCCGGACCCCGCCGAGCGCGCAGAGGTGGCGCAGGGTCACCCGGTCGACATCGGGGACCTCGTGCCCCCAGCGGGAGAGCGGCCCGTAGTGCTCGGCGCCGCGGCGAGCGCGGGGGAGGTTGGGGCTGTGGTGCATCAGGAGGATCTTGGCCGGGCAGGCGGCCACCTCCGGCTGCCGCAGGAGGCGCACCAGGCGCCGGGTCTGGCGGTTGCCGATCCGCCCGATGGCGTTGACCACGCCGTTGCCGTTCCCGGCGTTGTTGGAGTCCAGGCCGATGAGGGCCAGGCGGCCGGGCTCGAGGAACTCCACCCAGGGGAAGAGGGTCTGCTTGCGGGGCCGGCCGAGGCAGACGCCCGCCCGCATCCTCTCGAGGTCCTCGCCCATGAGGCGGGAGCGCTCGCCGATCCTGGGGGCCCCGAGGTGGCAGACGTCGTGGTTGCCCGGGACGAGGCGGACGCGGCGCTTCAGGCCTGCCTCCCCTACGGCCGCCCAGAAGACCTCCCAGGCCTCGCGGTCCCCGCGATCGGTGACATCGCCGGTGACGAGGATCCAGTCGGCGCTCTGGACGGGCTCCTCCCGCAGCAGCGCGCGGAAGGTGGCGTTCATGCCCTGGAGCTTGCCGAAGAGGCGCGGCTCGGAGCGGCTGTCCTCGTCGGAGGCGGTCAGGTGGAGATCGGAGAGGTGGACCAGGCGGATCGGTCGGGGGCGAGCCATGGTCTCAAGGGAGTACCATGCCTCGGGATCCCGGCGCGGGGGGATCAGCCGGCCTTCTCTGCCTCCGGGGCGTCTCCCGCGGCCGCGGGCTCGGCGCTCGGCGGGAGGTCGACGGCGACCACGTTGATCACGCCGCGCATCATGTCCATCCCGCAGGCGAAGGTGACGGTGCCGCTCTCGGGCATCTCGACCGGGATGTTCACCGTCTCGTTGAGGGGCAGCTCCGCCCGGGTGTCGGTGCCGAGGACCTGGACGTACTGACCACAGGGGCTCTTCGAGGTGCGAGTGAAGGCGAGGACCACGGTCTCCTTCGGTCCGGCCTCGAGGGTGTTGGGCTCGTAGCCGGCGTCACCGACCGTGACCGTCAGGGAGCGCGCACCCTCGGGGAGGGCCGGGATGTTGTCCACGAAGGCGTCCGCCGGGGGGGACGCGTGGGCGGCGGCCGCCTCACCTCCGGCCTCCTCCTGGGGGCATCCGGTGGTCAGGACGAGGAGGGGGAGGGCGAAGAGGAGGGGGGCGAGGGTGCGCATGAGCGGATCTTTCCTGCTGAGGTTCTGTTCGGCGAGGCTCCCAACGGCATCTTCTTCGCTTTCACCGGGGAAGGCCACAGTGGCCCTGCGTGGGAGCCGGGCGCGGGGCCAGGCGATTCACCCGGAGCCGGGAGGGCTTGCTCGCGTCCGGCGAAGATGGTCTCTCGCCCCCATGCCGCTGCATCCCTACGAAGCCCCCCGCGGTCGACGCCTGACCTTCACGGTCGACTCCGAGGCCCTGAAGGGCAACCTCCTGGGTGACCCCCACCGCCGCCGGGTCGAGGTCTACCTCCCGGCGGAGGCCGAGGGAGCGCGGGAGCTCCCGCTCCTGGTCGACCTGGTGGGCTACACCGGGAGCGGCCCCAAGCACCTGGCCTGGTCCGCCTACGCCGAGTCGGTGCCGCAGCGGGTGGACCGGCTCATCGACGAGGGGAAGCTGGGGCCGGTGGCGGTGGCCTTCCCCGACTGCTTCACCCGCCTGGGCGGCAACCAGTACATCGACTCCCTGGCCCTCGGGGCCTGGGAGCGCTTCCTCTGCGAGGAGATGCTCGAGGTCCTCGAGGCGGCGCTGCCCCTGGGGCGGGGCCCCGAGCACCGCGCGCTCTTCGGCAAGTCGAGCGGGGGCTACGGGGCGATCGTCCATGGCATGCGCCACGCCGACACCTGGGGCGCGGTGGCCTGCCACTCCGGGGACATGGCCTTCGAACTCTGCTACCTCGGCGACTTCCCGGCGATCCTCGACGCCCTCGCCCGGGAGCCGGAGGGCATCGTCGGCTTCCTGCGCCGCTTCGAGGAGGCGCGGAAGGTCTCCGGCAAGGACTTTCACATCCTGATGGGTCTCGCCATGGCGGCCACCTACGATCCCGATCCGCAGGCCCCCTTCGGCGTGCGCCTGCCGGTCACCGAGGACACCTGCGAGCTCATCCCCGCGCGCTGGGAGCAGTGGCTGCGCCACGACCCCGTGCGGATGATCGAGGAGGAGGCGGTAGAGGCCAACCTGCGCGCCCTGAAGGGGCTCTACGTCGACTGCGGCAGCCGGGATCAGTACAAGCTCCACTACGGCGCCCGCCGGTTGAAGCAGCGCCTCGACGCGCTGGGGATCGAGCACCGCTACGAGACCTTCGAGGACGACCACTCGGGCATCGACTACCGGATGGACGTCTCGCTGCCCTTCCTCTACGAGCGCCTGCGGGGCTGACAAAAGGGTCCCGCGGCCGTTGGAACGCAAGAGGGCTCGTGCCATCGTGTCCCGCAGGTCGAGGGGAGCGCGGCTCGTGAAGCTCTCCCGGACTCGCCTGACACCCCCCGAGGAATCGACGATGCGCGCCTCTCTCTCGTTCGCCCTGACCTGCCTGGTCGCCTCGAGCGCGGCCTGCGCAGGCAAGCAGCAGCCCCCGACGCCGACCGCCACCGAGGCCGAGGCGCCTCTCTGGCTGGAGGCCTGCACCGCCAAGGGCGATCCCTCCTCCTGGTTCATCACCTGCGACCGCCTCTTCGCCAACTTCGGGAAGCTCACCGAGATCTCGGCGGAGGCCCAGGTGGACGCCTGGCTGGTGGGCGCGCGCGGCGGCTTCGCCGGCGAGATCACCTCCGAGCCCGGCTCGGCCGCCTACCTCGGCGTCGAGCGCCCGGGCCTCCAGGTGGCCTTCCTCGGGCCGGACTCCCAGCCCCTCTTCTCGGGCCACGTGGCGGCCTGGGACGAAGACGACGGCTCGGTGCGCCAGGTCGCCTGCGTCGCCCACGGTGACATCCCGGCCGAGCGCTGCGCCTATCTGCGGGACTGGTTCGCCGAGCACCAGGCGCTGCCCCGGGGCATGAGCCAGGGGGTCGACCCCTCCTCCCTCTTCGACGTGCGGGGCTGGATGGCCTCGGTGGGGACGCCCCTGCCCGAGAGCTGTTCGGTGAAGCTCGACGGCAGCGCGCCGGCGCAGGTCTCCTGCCCGGGCGGCATGCTGGTGCTGGCGGTCATGGACCTCGAGGGCGGGGTGGCCGATCCCCAGGGCATGACGGATGGCCTGGCGAGCTCCCTCATCAACGAGTACCGGCGCACGGGCAGTGAGGTGACGCCCAGCCGGCTCGAGTGCGCGGCGGCCGGGCAGCCCCTGAGCTGCCACCTCCTCGAGATGAAGGTGGGCGAGGAGCGCATCGACTCCCTCATCGGTCTGGTGGGAGAGGCGCCCGCCGTCTTCGTCCAGTGCATCCAGTCGAAGAGCGAGGGCGCCCCGCCGATCCCCTGCCCGCTGCAGCCGACCGCGCCGCAGACCCTCTAGGCTAGCCGCCGGGCACCACCGCGGCGGAGGGCACGCAGAGCTCCAGCTCCCCGGCCGCGCCGCCCTCGGTGGCGCCGCCCGGCCAGAGCGGGACGCTCCGGGCGAGGCAGGTGCGCCCGGCGCCCTCGGAGACGATCCGCTCGAAGCCCGCCAGGTGGACGGCCCGCCCGGCGCGGCGGCCGTCGGGCCAGAAGAGGTCCGTCCCCGGCGCGACGCTGGCCGCGAGGCCCGGGCGGGCGCCCTCTTCCGCGGCCGTGCTTCCGGCGGTGGCGGTCTCCTCCGAGCCCACCAGGGCGACGAGCTCCACGCAGGGGTTGCCCAGGTTCACCCGGCGCTGGCCGCTGGCGGTGCCCAGCACCCGGGCGGAGCGGGGCTCGTCCAGCCGCACCCGCGCGCCCAGCCCGAAGCGAACGTGGGCACCGCGCGGGAGCTCGACCCGCTCCCCCTCGGCGCCGGCCTGCTCGGGGTCGGGGAGGGGAGAGGGCGTGTAGTCGGTGCCCACCGCCGTGTCCGGGATCTCGGCGTTCAGGGCGAGGCCCGAGAGCTGGAGGTGGCGGATCTGGGCGCCGGCGGAGGCCTCGAAGCCCAGGGGGGCGCTGACGCCGACGCCGGGCGCCAGGCGCAGGGAGGTTCCGTCGGGGTAGTGCTGGGTCACCGAGGTGCGCAGCACCCGCGCCACGTCGCTGCGGTGGACGAAGAGCCGCAGGGTCAGCCCCCGCAGCCGGCCGTCGGCCTCGTGGCAGTGCGCGTCGCCGGTCTCCCCGGGGAGGCTCTCGACCTCGAGCCAGGCGCCGTGATCCGCCACCAACCGGTAGACCGAGACCTCGCCCGGCGGGTGGGCATGGCCGGAGCGCTCGTCGTGGCCGAGGGTGGTGCCGGTGTGGGCGACGCGGTGGAGCCGGGCGTCGTGGCGCAGGAGGAGGTGGCGGGGCGGCTCGAGGGGCGCGTCGAGCGGCTCGGGCTCGGGGGTCTCCGCCTCCCTCTTCTGCTCACGGGGCGCCGGGTCGTCCGGCCGCAGTCGGGTCGGCGGCGGGCAGCCCCCGAGGAGGGGCAGAGCGAGGAGGAGGCCGGCGAGGGGGCCGGCGAGGCCCCCGGGATGGCGAGGAGCTGGCATTCCAGGGATCGGAAGTAGAAGGGAGTCGCCGGGCAGTCAATGGGCTGGTAGGGATCGCGGGATGCAGATCGTCAGCTGGAACGTGAACTCCATCCGCGCCCGCCTCGAGCGGGTCGTCCCCTGGCTCGAGGATCACCTGCCCGAGGTGGTCTGTCTGCAGGAGACGAAGTCGGTGGACGAGGCCTTCCCGGTCGAGCCCTTCGAGGAGCTCGGCTACCGGGTCACCTGCCACGGGCAGAAGACCTACAACGGGGTGGCCACCCTCACCCGGGGGCCCCTCGAGGAGGTGCTGCGGGGCTTCGACGACGGGGAGGAGGAGCCGCAGGCGCGCCTGCTGGCCGGCACCTACGAGGGGGTGCGGATCCTCAACGCCTACGTGCCCAACGGCAAGGAGGTCGGCACCGACAAGTGGAGCTACAAGCTCGCCTGGCTGGAGCGGCTGCGGGGCTACCTCGTCGATCGCTGCGATCCGAAGGCTCCGCTGGTGCTCTGCGGAGACTTCAACATCGCCCCCGACGACCGCGACGTGGCGAAGCCCGAGCAGTGGGCGGACTCGGTGCTCTGCCACCCCGAGGTGCGCGCGAGCCTGCAGCGCCTCCTGGACTGGGGGCTCGCCGACGCCCAGCGCCTCCACAGCGAGGAGGGGGGGTTCTACTCGTGGTGGGACTACCGCCAGCTCGCCTTCCCCAAGAACGACGGCCTGCGGATCGACCTCCACCTCCTCACGGCGCCGGCAGCCGGGCGCTGCACCGGGGTGGAGATCGACCGTGAGGCGCGCAAGGGGCAGAAGCCCTCGGATCACGCGCCGGTGATCCTCACGTTGGGGGACTAGGTGGCCCGGAGCCCCGCGGGGCTCGCGCCGATCAGGTGTTCGCGCGCTTCGCGTCGCGGCGCTTGGCCAGGAGGCTCTTGAGCTGGCGCTCGGCCGCCCGGAAGGCATCGTTCACGGCGTTGTAGACGTCCTCGTGCGACTTGTCGCCGTCGCCCTTCTGGTCGACGACGATCTTCTCGCCGGCGACCGAGAGGTCGATGTGGCAACTGTAGAGATTGCCCTTCTGGTGCTGCCGGTGGGGGGCTTCGATCACGACCCGGCACCCCATGACCCCCTCGTAGAGAGAGTCGATCTTGTCGACCTTCTTCTCGATGATGCGCTCGACGGCGGGGGAGGCAGGGATGTCACGGAACGTGACCTGGAGAGGCAGCTTCATGAGTCGACACCTCACTGTCTATGGCTGTCATGTGGAGGTCCCGGACCGGGTCCACCCGGTGGGACGCTACCAGTCTAGCGTGGATCCGGAGTTCAGGATCGCAAGCCCCGCACGAAGCGGCGAGGCGGGCACCTCCCGGGCCACGACGCAGCGCGCCAAGGTCAGCCGAGGAGCGCCTCCAGCTCGGCCGCCTCCGCCTCGCTCACCTCCCGGGCCTCCTCCGGCAGGAGCCGGGGGAGCCCCTCCTCGACGCGGTAGGCCAGCCGGGCGAGGCGGGCGTAGAGTAGGCCCCGCTCGGCGACGTGGACGAGAGGCTCGCGGGTCCTGGGACAGGCGAGGAGGTCGGCGAGTTCGGGGGAGAGCGGCATCGAACCCCGAGCCTCCAACAGTGGCTCTGACGAAGCAAGAGGATCCGCCGTGAGCACCGCAAGCGCCTTTTCGCCCCTGGGTATTCGCATCGTGACCGTCTCGGACAGCCGGGGCGTGGCCGAGGATCGCTCCGGGGACCTTCTCATCGGCCGCCTCGAGGCGGCGGGGCATCGCCTCGTCGAACGCCGGATCGTGAAGGACGAGCAGCCGGCCATCGAGGCCGCGCTGCGCGAGGGGATCGAGGATCCCGAGACCGAGGTCGTCATCGCCACCGGCGGCACCGGCATCACCGGCCGGGACGTGACCCCCGAGGCGCTTGAGGCCGTCTGGGAGAAGGCGCTGCCCGGCTTCGGTGAGCTCTTCCGTCAGCAGTCGGTCCCGAAGATCGGCACGGCCGCGATGCTCTCCCGGGCCTGCGCCGGGGTGGCCCGCGGCACCCTGCTCTTCGCTCTGCCCGGCTCGACCGGGGGCTGCGCCGACGCCTGGGACGGGATCCTCTCGGCGCAGCTCGACAACACCACCAAGCCCTGCAGCCTGGCGACGCTCCTGCCTCGCCTCCAGGAGGTCTGATCCCATGCCCGAGTACAAGGACGAAGCCGATCTCCGCCGCATCCTCACCGAGGCGCGCACCATCGCGGTGCTCGGCGCCCACCCCCGCGAGGAGCGCCCGGCCCACTACGTCCCGGCCTACCTGAAGCAGGCGGGCTACCGGGTGCTGCCGGTGAACGCGCCGAAGGCCGGGGAGACCCTCTTCGGCGAGACGGTGCGAGCCCGCCTCGACGAGCTGAAGGAGCCCGTCGACATCGTCGACGTCTTCCGCCGCGCCGACGCGCTGCCCGGGCACCTCGAGGAGATCCTGGCCATGGAGCCGAGGCCGAAGCTGGTCTGGCTGCAGCAGGGGATCTGGAACGGCGACTTCTGCGCCAGGCTCCTCGAGGCCGGCATCGACGTGGTGCAGAACCGCTGCACCTACGCGGAGCATCGGCGGATGGGGATCCCGAAGATCGCCTAGCGGCCCTCCGGGGCCTGGACCAGTTCGATCAGGACGCCGACCCCCCCGTGGGGCTTCTCGTCGTTGCCCTTGGGGTGGATGAAGCAGACGTCGTGGCCGGCGGCGCCCTTGCGGATGCCGCCCGGCGTGAAGCGCACCCCCTGCTCGTCGAGCCAGGCCACGGCCGCGGGGAGGTCGTCCACCCAGAGTCCGATGTGGTTGAGGGCGGGGTCGTGCACCTTCGGGCGCCCCTCGGGATCGATGGGGGTCATCAGGTCGATCTCGACCCTCGCCTCGCCCTCGCCCACGGTGGCGATGACCTCGTCCACGTTCTCCTTCTCGCTCCGGTAGCGGCCGTGCTCCGAGAGGCCGAGGAGGGTGAGCCAGAGGTGGGAGAGGGCGTCGGCGTCGCCGGAGCCCACGGCGACCTGCTGCAGCCCGAGGATCTTGAAGGGGCGTTCGCTCATGGTGTGGGTAGATAGCCTGGCGGCGGCCTTCGCGGTATCTCCTGGGGTGCGATGTCCGGAAAGCGACAGAGGATCTCCGGCTGGGGCGGCGTCCCGGAGGCCGAGACCGAGCTGCACCGCCCCGAGCGGATCGCCGAGCTCGTGGGCCTCGCCCGCGCCGGCGAGGCGCGCATCCCCCGGGGGCTCGGCCGCGCCTACGGTGACGCGGCCTTCCTCGGCGGCGGCCGGACGGTGCTCCTCGAGCGCCTCGATCGGCTGCTGGCCATCGAGGAGGAGGGCGACGAGGTCTTCGTCCGGGCCGAGGCCGGGACGCGCCTCGATCGGTTGATCGACGCCGTCCTGCCCCGGGGGCTCTTCCCCGCGGTGGTGCCGGGCACCGCCGAGGTGACCCTCGGGGGCATGGTGGCCGCCGACGTCCACGGAAAGAACCACCACCGGGACGGCGCGGTCTCGAACCACGTCCCCGAGCTGGGCCTGATCGGGCCCGACGGCGCGCGCCACACGATCTCGGCGCGCGCGCAGGACGAGCTCTTCTGGTCCACCTTCGGGGGCATGGGGCTCACCGGCTTCATCGAGTGGGTGCGGCTGCGGCTGGTGCGGGTGCCGAGCGCCTACTTCTCGGTGGACCTCGAGCGCAGCCCCGACCTCTCCACCAGCCTCGCGCGCTTCACCGATGACGACGACGCCTATGGCTTCTCGGTCTCGTGGATCGACTGCCTCGCCCGGGGCAGCAGCCTCGGCCGCGGGGTGCTGATGCGGGGCAACTGGCTGCCCGCCGAGGACCTGCCGGCGAAGCTGCGGGACGAACCCTACCGGGTGGCGAGGAAGCCCCTCGAGCCGAGGGTGCCCCTGATGCCCCCCGTGAGCCTGGTCAACCCGCTGACCATGCGGGCCTTCAACGAGGCCTTCTACCGCAAGCACCCGCGGAAGCGCGCCGGGGTCGTCCAGGGCTACTCCGACTTCTTCTTCCCCCTGGACTGGGTGAGGGACTGGAACCGGATCTACGGGCCGGGGGGCTTCCAGCAGTACCAGTTCGTGGTGCCCTTCGAGACGGCCGAGGCGGCGCTGGTGCAGGTGCTGGAGCGCATCTCCGCGGCGGGCGTGGCCTCCTTCCTGGCCGTCCTCAAGCAGATGGGGCCGGGGCAGCCCAGGGCCCGGCTCTCCTTCCCCCAGCCGGGCGTGATCCTGGCCCTCGACCTGCCTCACCGCGGCGTCGAGACCGACGCGCTCCTCGAGGAGCTCGACCGGAGGGTGCTCGAGCACGGGGGCCGTCTCTACCTGGCCAAGGACGCGCGGATGAGCGCGGCGACCTTCCGGGCGATGTACCCCGAGCTGCCGGCCTGGCAGGAGGTGAAGGCGAAGATCGACCCCGAGGGGCGCTTCGTCTCGGACCTCGCCCGCCGGCTGGAGCTGATGCCATGAGCGGGACCGTGCTGATCCTGGGGGCCACCTCTCCCATCGCCCGCGGGGTGGCGGAGGCCTTCGCCCGCCGGGGTCACCCCCTCTGCCTGGCCGCCCGCTCCCTCGAGGAGGCCGAGCGCCTGGCCCGGGACCTCGAGCTGCGCTTCGGCATCGAGACCGGCGCGCGGGCCTTCGAGGCCGAGGCCGTGGAGACCCACCGGGACCTCCTCGAGGCCGTGGACGCCTGCCGGGACGGGCTCGGGGGCGTGGTGCTGGCCTTCGGAGCCCTCGGCGACGCCGAGGAGGCAGCCCGGGACTTCGAGGCGGCGGCCCACCTGATCGACGTGAACTACCGCGGGGCCGTCTCGGTCCTCACCCACGCCGCCGAGCTCCTGGAGCAGAAGGGCCACGGCTTCCTCGCCGTCCTCTCCTCGGTGGCCGGCGACCGGGGCCGCAAGTCGAACTACGTCTACGGCTCGGCGAAGGCCGGGCTGACGGCCTACACCCAGGGCCTGCGCGGCCGTCTCCACCCGGCCGGGGTGCGGGTGCTCACCGTGAAGCCGGGCTTCGTGGACACCGCGATGACCTTCGGCAAGCCGGGGGTCTTCGCCGTCGCGGATCCGCGCCGGGTGGGGGAGGGGATCGTCCGGGCCCTCGAGCGGGGCGAGGACGTGGTCTACCTGCCTCGCTTCTGGCGCGGGATCATGACCGTGCTGCGGCACGTGCCCGAGGTCATCTTCAAGCGCCTCGATCTCTAGGCCGGCCCCTTCAGGACCCCGGCGGGAGCGGGGCGATGAGCAGGGCGTCGAGCTCGAAGAGGGGCACCAGCACCCGCGCCCGCCGGGCGTCGTAGCCGAGGTCGGCCGGGGACTGGAGGTCCTCCAGCAGCGGCACGAAGGGTCCGGCGGCGGGGCCGGCGAAGATCGTCCGGGCCTCCCAGCTGGAGATCAGGAGCTGCCCCTCGGGGGTCGCGACGATCCCGTCGAGGCGGCCCGCCGGGAGCTCCAGGACGCGGGTCTTCTTCCCCTCCTCGATGGCGTAGAGCTCCTTGGCGCCGAAGGTGACGACCCGGAGGGTCTCGCTCTCCCAGCAGAGGCCGTTGGGGCGGTTCAGCTCGGTGCTCTTCACCAGCGGGGCGTGGCGATCGGGGCCCTCGATGCGGTGGATGGCGTCGGTGCCGGAGGGGCCGAAGCCCTCGGGGCCGATCATCATGCCCATGTCCGAGACGTAGAGGGCGCCGTCGGGGCCGACGGTGAGGTCGTTGAGGAAGGTGGCGCCCACGATCTGGAACGCCCCCCGGGGATCGCCGGTCTTCAGGTCGAAGCGGCGGACGTGATCGATGTCGGTCACGTAGAGCAGGCCCTCGCTGATGGCCATGCCCTTGGGGGCGTTCAGGGTCACGTCCTCCCTCGCGCCGTCGATCCACTTCAGCTCCTTCACCTTCCCCTCGGGGGTGACGCGGGAGATGAAGCCGTTGTCGTCGACGCCCAGGGGGGAGCCGTTGATGTTGCTGACCAGGTAGAGGTCGGCGGCGTCGTCGTGGAGCACCGACTCGGGGGTGGCGAAGCCCACGCCCTCCAGGCGGAGCCCCCCGGCCGGCGCGGCGGCCTTCTCGGCGGCCGGGGCGGCCTCCACCGCGGGCGCCTCGCCCGGGGCGTCGGGCCGGGGGGCCGGCTCGCCCTTCGGGCAGCCGGTGAGGGTGAGCAGGGAGAGGCCGAGGGTGAGCAGGGCAAGCGTCTGGCGCATCAGGTTTTCTCCTCCTGGAGGGCAGGCATAGGCCGGCCGGGGCCCGGAGGGCCAGGCCAACGGGACGCTGGCGCCGCCCGGCCGAAAGCCCGTAATCTCCCGGCGTGGGTCCATGACAGCGTCGAACTCCACATCCGGGAAGCGCCGCCAGATCGCGCGCATCGTTCTGGGGGCCGGGCTGATCCTCCTGCCGCTGGGGATCTCGGCCTACAAGATCTTCGCGCTGGGCTACGACCTCACCGACATCCTCCCGCAGCGGCGCTACCGGGTGACCTACGACCTGCGGCTCGACGGCCAGGACGAGGCGGTGCGGGTGCGCACCTACCTGCCGGGCTCGGACACGCGCCAGGAGATCACCCAGGAGCAGGATCACTCCCCGGGCTTCCACCTGGAGGTGGAGTCGAGCGAGCAGGGGCGAGAGGCGGTCTGGAGCGCGGCGCGGGGCCGGGACGGCGCCCGCATCGAGCACGCCTTCTCCGTGACCCTGCGGCCGGTGCGCTTCGCGATCGATCCGGCCCTGGAGGTGCCCACCCGCTATCCCGACTCCCTCTCGCCCTACCTCGCCCCGGAGGAGGCGATCCAGGTGGGGGCACCGGAGATCCAGGCGGTCCTCGAGGAGATCGGCGCCGACGAGGGCACGGTCCTCGAGCGGCTCCGGAAGATCCACGAGCGGACGGCCTCGCTCGGGGCGCGCCCCTTCAAGGGCCTCACCGACGCCCTCACCGCGCTGCGCCTGGGGGAGGCGAGCTGTAACGGGAAGAGCCGGCTCTTCGTCGCGCTGGCGCGCACGGCCGGCATCCCGGCGCGGCTGGTCGGGGGTCTGATCCTCGACGCCGGCACCAAGAAGACCTCGCACCAGTGGGTGGAGGCCTGGGTGGGGGGGCACTGGGTCCCCTTCGGCCCCACCAACGGACACTTCGCCGAGCTGCCCGAGCGCTACCTCACCCTCTACCGGGGGGACGCCGCGCTCTTCCGCCACACCCGGGACATCAACTTCGACTACCGCTTCCACGTGAGCCGCGCGCTGGTGCCCTCGCCGGCGGCCCGCACCTGGCTGCCGGCCTTCAACGTCTGGGCGCTCTTCGAGCGGCTGGGGCTCTCCTTCGCCCTGCTGCGGACGGTGCTGATGTTGCCCCTCGGCGCGCTCCTGGTGGTGCTCTTCCGCAACGTGGTGGGGATGCCCACCTACGGCACCTTCCTGCCGGCCCTGCTGGCGGCCGGCGCCGGGCTCACCGGCCCGGGCTGGGGCGTGGCCGGGTTGCTGATCGTGGTGGGCTGCGTGGCGGCGGTGCGCTGGGTCTTCCACCGGCTGCAGCTCCTGCACTCACCGATGCTGGCGATCCTCCTCGCCGCGGTGACCAGCAGCATCCTCGCCACGGCGTTGCTCGCCGATCACCTCCAGCTCGGACGCCTCGCCTACGTCACCGCCTTCCCCATCGCGGTCCTCGCGATCACCGCCGAGCGCTTCTACCTCTCCCTCGTCGAGCGTGGCAGCCGGGAGGCCCTCCTCCACCTCGGGGGGACGATGGTGGTGATGCTGGCCTGCTACGTGGTGATGACCTCCCTGGCCTTCCAGGTGCTGATCATCGGCTTCCCGGAGGTGCTCCTCCTGGTCGTCGCCGCCGACGTCTACCTCGGCCGCTGGGTGGGGATGCGCCTCTTCGAGTACCTGCGCTTCCGTCGGCTCCTGGCGCCGGAGGGCGAGGCGTGAGGTCGCTCTTCTCCGGGCTCGAGGCCCTGGTGAAGCGCCGCGCCCGGGTCATCGGGATGAACCGGCGCAACGTGGAGCTGGTCTACCCGCACAACCGCCGGATGGACTACCCGCTGGCGGACGACAAGCTCCTGACCAAGGAGGTGCTCGCCGCGGCGGGGGTGCCCACCCCCGAGGTGATCGCCATCTGCGAGGCCCTCCACCGGGTGCCGGCCACCCTGGCCGCGCTCCGGGGACGCTCTCACTTCGTGGTGAAGCCCGCCCGGGGCAGCGGCGGCGACGGCATCCTGGTGGTGGACGAGGCCCTCGAGGGCGGCGGCTGGCGGCGGGGCCCCGAGCGGATCGTGGACGAGGACGAGCTGCGCCGGCACCTGGGGGACATCGTCTTCGGGGCCTACGCCAAGGACCGCGAGGATCGGGCCTTCGTCGAGGAGAAGGTGCGGGCCGATCCCGTCCTCGGGCGGCTCTTCCCCGGCGCCCTCTGCGACATCCGGGTGTTGATGCTGGAGGGCCGGGTGCTCATGGTGATGGTGCGGGTGCCCACCCGGCGCTCCGGCGGCCGCGCGAACCTCCACCAGGGCGGCGTCGGGCTGGCGGTCGATCTCGAGGACGGCGAGCTCGTCCGGGGGCTCTGTGGCGGCAAGGTGATCACCACCCACCCCGACACCGGAGAGCCCCTGCTGGGGACGCGGATCCCCGCCTGGGAGGAGATCCTGGAGGTCGCTCGCCGGACGGCGGCGGCCGTGCCGCTGGGCTACCTGGGGATCGACCTGGTGGTCGACGCCGAGCGTGGCCCGCTCGTGCTCGAGATCAACGCCCGTCCGGGGCTGGAGATCCAGAACGTCCACGGCCGCGGCCTGGCGCAGATCGTGGAGGCCGGCCCGTGAGCCACCCGCTGGCGGTCAGTCGACTCTGGCCGGTGCTCACGGTGCTCGCCGGCCTGATCACCGGGGCGCTGGTGCTGGAGCGGGTCGCCGAGGATCGCGCCGCTCAGCCGATGATCGTCACGATCCACGCCGGCGCGGTCATCGATCCCGAGGGCGAGGACGGCGCGGAGGAGGAGCAGCTCGACGACGCGATCGTCGATCCCCGGCAGAGCGAGGCCCGCGCGCTCGGGCGCCGGGGCGAGGTGGGGCCAGCGGTCGAGACCCTGCGCGCCGTGGTGGCCGACCACCCGGAGAGCCCCGCGCCCCGGGCGGAGCTGGCCTTCTGGCTGCTGGAGGCGGGCCAGGTGAGCGAGGCCCTCTCCGCCGTCGACTCGGCCCTCGCCCTGCAGCCCGACGAGGCGCGCTGGCACCTGCGGCGGGGCATCGCCCTGGGCCGCCTCGGACGCGACGCCGACGCCGAGGCGGCGCTGCGTCGCGCGCTGGAGCTGCGCGAGACCCTCGACCGGGCGCGGATCCTCCTGGGGGTCCGCCTGCGGCGCCGCGGCGATCTCGACGGAGCCCGGGAGACGCTGCTGCCTGCGACCACGCGGGGGAGCAACGAGGAGCGCGCGCGAGCCCTGATCGAGCTCGGGCAGGTCCTGCTCCTCGAGGGCCGCAACGACGAGGCCGCCGATCACTTCGAGAGAGGCCTGAATCTGGCGCCGGCGATCCCCGAGCTGCGGGTTCGGATCGGGCGCGCCTGGATCGCCAGCGGGCGGGGCAAGGAGGCGCGGCGGCGGGGCCTGGCGGTCCTCGAGAAGGCCGCGGTGCTCGCCCCGGATCTGCCGATGGTCCACGACGCCCTCGGGCGCGCCTACGAGCGGCTGGAGCGCCCGGACGAGGCGCGGTTGACCTACCTCAAGGCTATCTCCCTGGACGGCGACGACACCTACGCCCGCCGGCGGCTGCTGCGGCTGGAGATGGCCGAGCAGGCCTTCTCCTCCGCGCGCCGCCAGGTCGAGCGCCTCCTGGAGGTGGACGCCGGCAACCCCGAGCACCACTTCCTGGCGGGGCTGCTCGCCGCGCGGAGCGGCGAGGCCGCAGAGGCCCGGCAGGCCTACGGTCGCGCCATCGAGCTTCGCGGCGGGCGCTACCCCGAGGCGCACTTCAACCTCGGTGCGCTCGAGCGCCGGGAGGGGAAGCTCGAGGCCTCCGCGGCGGCCTACCGCGCGGCCGTCGAGCACCGGCCGGACTACAAGGCCGCCATCAACAACCTGGGGCTGGTGCTGGCGGAGGCGGGGCACAACGACGAGGCCCTGGCCGCCTTCGACGAAGCCATCGCGCTCGACGCCGACTACGCCATCGCGCACCTCAACCGGGGCAAGCTCCTGACCACGCTCGAGCGCTACGACGAGGCCGAGGCCGCCCTGAAGCAGGCGCTGGCCATCCGCGGAGACTACCCGGCCGCCACCCTCGACCTGGGGGTGGTCCACCTGCGCCAGGCGGATCCGGCCGAGGCGGTGCGGCTCTACCAGGAGCTGGTGGACCATCACCCGCGCTACCTCCTGGGCCGCTACAACCTCGGCCTCGCGCTCCTCCAGGCCCGGAAGGTCGACGAGGCCCGGAAGAGCTTCGAGAAGGCCCTGGAGCTCGACCCCTCCCACCTGCCCTCCCTGCGCCAGCTCGTCGGTCTCGACCTCGAGCAGGAGCAGCCGGCCCGGGCCCTGCCTCACCTCCGGGAGATCCTCGACTACGCCCCGGACGACCTCTGGGCCCGCCGCCAGGTGGCTCGCAGCCATGCAGCCCTGGGCGAGCTCGAGGCCTGCCGGAGGGAGCTGGCGGTCCTCCAGGCCGCCAGCAGCGAGGGTGAGGACGCCGACCTGCAGGCGCTGGTGCAGGCCTGCGCCGAGCCCGCGCCGGCTCCCTGATCCCCGGGCGTCAGTGCCGCCGGTTGTGACCGGGGATCGGCCCGACGGTGGCGAGGGCCTCCTCCTCGTCCTCCTCGCCGATGTCGTAGTCCCCGGCGCCCTGGATCCGGTTGCCGCCCAGGCGCTTGGCCAGGAGCATCGCCTGATCGGCGGCCTCGATGAGGCTCTCCCGGGTCTTGGCGTCCTCCGGGAGGGAGGCGACCCCGATGCTGACGCTGATCCTGGTCCCGGCCAGCTCCTCGTCCGGGAAGTGCCAGCGCTCGACCGCCTTGCGGATCCGCTCGGCCCGGGCGAGGGCACCCGACTTCTCGGTCTCCGGCAGGCTCATCACGAACTCGTCTCCCCCGTAGCGGGCGACGTTGTCGGCGGAGCGCCCCGCGAGCTCGGGCGCGCTCTCGTCGCGGGTGGTGCTGAGGATCTTCGCGATGGCCTGGAGGACCGCGTCGCCGGCCTGGTGGCCGAGCCGGTCGTTGTAGGCCTTGAAGTGATCGACGTCGACGAAGAGCAGGCTCAAGGGGCGGTCGTAGGTGGTGGCGCTGGCCACCTCGGCCCGCAGCAGGTCCTGGAAGTAGCGGTGGTTGTGCAGGTCGGTGAGGCCGTCGCGCATCGCCAGCCGGGCGAGCTCGGAGTTGGCCATCATCAGGGCGCGGGTGCGCACGGTGATCTCGCGCTCGAGGTGCGCCTCGTTCTCGCGCAGCGCGCCGAGGGCCTGGTTGAGCAGGTCGTTCTTCTGCCGCAGCTCCCGCTCGAGCTCGACCTCCCGGATGGCGCTGCTGACGAACTCGCCGAGCTCCGAGAGCCCGAAGGGCTTCATCAGGATGCGGTGGGCCCGGGCCAGGTTGATCGCGTCGTGGGCCACCTGCGGCTCGTGGGAGGAGGTGACGAGCAGGCGGGCGGCGTCGGGCTGCAGGGAGAGGCAGCGGCGCAGCAGATCGATGCCGGTGATCTCCGGCATCATGTGGTCGGCGAGGATCGCGTCGAAGGCGCCCTCGCTCTCCTCTTCGAGGATCTCGAGCGCCTCCGCCCCGCAGTAGGCCACGGTGACCTCGAAGGACCGGGCGAGACTCCTCTCGATCAGCCGGACGATCTCCGGATCGTCATCGACGATCAGGATCCGCCTTCCCGTGCTGGTCACTGTCGTTCCCCCTTGTACCTCCTACGATAGACATTTCACCGGCGGGATCAATGGCGGCTTTCCCGTCCGGGCCTTGCCCCCAAGGAGGGACACATCCCCGCACATGCCCCGGCCCTAGATCCTTTCCCGGGACTGGGGCGTAGTAGGGGAGACGGTCGACCGCCCTGCGGTGCCTGCTCCCTGTCCGTCCACACATCCACTGTCGGGGGAAAAATGAAGCGCCTCGCTGGCCTGTTCCTGCTCTCCTTCCTGATCGCGGCCTGCCCGGAGAAGGCGCCCCCGCCGCCCCCGCCCCCCCCGCCGCCCCCTGAGGATCCGAAGGAGACGCCCGAGCCGCCGAAGGGGATCGGAGACGAGGCCGCGGCGGCGGACCTCCTGGCCCGCAAGCCCGACCTCCCGCCAGTGGCGCCGGAGAAGGCGCCCGAGGCCAGCCCACGCCTGGGCGAGGCGCCCGACGTGCAGGCGCTCCTCACGCGGATCGATCGGCACTTCGAGGACCGGGCGGGGCAGCGCATCTACATCCAGACCGACAAGCCCCTCTACAAGCCGGGCGAGACCATCTGGGTGAAGAGCTGGGATCTGATGACCAGCACCCTGGCGGGCGCGGCCCACAACCAGGGCAGCTACTACGAGCTGGTCAGCCCCAAGGGGGCGGTGGTCCTCAAGAAGCGGGTCCTCTCGGAGGGGGGGCTCTCCTCCAACGACTTCGAGCTCCCCGCCGAGGTGCAGGGCGGCGAGTACAAGCTGCGGGTGCGGGCCTTCGACGGCTCGATGGCGGAGCGCACGATCATCGTCAGCACCTACGAGCCGCCGCGGATCAAGAAGAAGCTGGAGTTCCTGCGCAAGGCCTACGGCCCCGGGGACTCCGTCGCCGCGTCGCTCTCCCTGAAGCGGCCCACCGGCGAGGCGCTGGCCCGGCAGGCGGTGGAGGGCATCGTCATGCTCGACGGCGCCGAGCTGCCCCGGATCCGGGCCAAGACCGACGAGGAGGGCGAGGTGGTCCTGAGCTTCGCGCTGCCGGAGACCCTCGAGGTGGGTGACGGACTCCTGACGGTGATGATCGACGACGGCGGGGTGACCGAGTCGGTGACCCGGCGGGTCCCGATCCTGATGCGGAAGGTGCAGCTGGCCTTCTTCCCCGAGGGCGGCCAGCTGGTGGAGGGGCTCTCCGGCCGCCTCTACTTCGAGGCCAAGAACATGCTGGGCAAGCCGGCCGATCTCTCCGGCCGGATCCTCGACGACCACGACCAGGCGGTCGCCCGCTTCTCCACCTACAAGAACGGGCTCGGCCGGATGAACTTCACCCCCGCCACCGGCCGGACCTACCGGGCGGTGATCGACGCGCCGGCGGGCATCACCGAGGAGGTGGCCCTGCCGCTGCCCGCTCCGGAGGGCTGCGTGCTGCAGAGCTTCGACGACCTCGACGGCCAGCTCGAGGCCCTGCGGGTGGGGGTGCGCTGCAGCGAGGCCCGCACGGTGACCGTGGTGGCGACCCTGCGGGAGCGGGCCATCGACGCGGCGACGATCGAGGTGCCGGAGGGTGGGCAGGCGGTGGCCTACCTGAAGGCCGAGGAGGAGAGCCTGGTGGGCCGCCAGGGCGTGGCCCGGGTGACGGTCTTCGACGCCGAGAAGCGCCCCCTGGCCGAGCGCCTCGTCTACCGGCACCGGCGAGCCCGGCTGAAGGTGGAGGTGACGCCGCGCAAGAAGAGCTTCGCGCCGCGCGATCAGGTCCTCCTCGAGGTCAAGACGAGCACCCCGGCGGGCGAGCCGGTCCCGGCCGAGCTGGCGCTCTCGGTGGTGGACGACACGGTGATCTCCTTCGCCGACGACAAGACCGGGCGGCTCTTCGAGACGCTCTTCCTCGAGCCCGAGCTCCCCGGGAAGATCGAGGAGCCGCGCTTCTTCTTCGATCTCACCGAGGACAAGAGCGCCCTGGCCCTCGACCTGCTCATGGGCACCCGCGGCTGGCGGCGCTTCGACTGGAAGCCGGTCTTCGCGCCGCCGCCGCCGGAGCCGCTGCCGACCAGCACCGAGGTGGCCGGATTCCGGGAGCTGCCGGCCGGGGCCATGCCACCTCCCATGCCGAGACCGCGCCTGAAGGCCAAGGGCGGGATGCCCCGGGACCTCGCGGTGCCGCGCCGCGCCCCGGCGAAGGCGCCCGCCGAGATGAGGCGGCGGGCGGTCCTGGCGCTCCCCGAGGCGGAGCCCGCGCCCGAAGCCAAGAAGCAGCTACGGGTGCAGGTTGCCGCGGACCGCCGGGAGAACCGCCTCGCGGATCCGGCCCCCGAGCCGCCGCCGATGGCGGCGCCCGTCGAGGCCGCCCCGAGGCAGATGGCCGACCAGCTGATGGAGGCCGACGAGGCCGAGCCGATGGAGCTCGGCGGGCTCGAGCGAGCGGCCGGCGGGCGGGGTGTGGGCCTCTTCGGGGGGAAGGACGCCGACTGGGAGATGGCGGCGAAGGAGGAGGCGCAGGTCGCCTGGGCCCCGGTGCGGGTCTTCCCGGCGCCCAGCTACTCGGGGGCCTACGACGGTCCCCGCACCGACTTCCGGGAGACCATCCACTGGGCGCCCACCGTGCGCACCGGCAAGGACGGGACGGCGGCGGTGACCTTCTACCTCTCGGACGCGGTCACCTCCTTCCGGATCGTCACCGAGGGCGTGGCCGCCGGCGTGGCCGGCCGGGACGAGACGGTGATCCAGTCCAAGCTCCCCTTCAGCATGTCGGTGAAGCTGCCCCTCGAGGTCAGCGCCGGAGACCGGCTGCTCCTCCCCCTCTCCCTCACCAACGAGCGCGCCGAGCCCATGGAGGTCGAGGTCGAGGCCACCTTCGGGGAGGGGCTCGCCCTCGCCGAGCCCCTGGCCGCCGGTGCGGTCAGCATCGCCGCCGGTGAGCGCAACAGCCAGATGTACCCGCTCGAGGTGAAGCGCCAGAAGGGTCAGGTGCCGGTGCGCTTCGCCGCCTCCAGCCGCGGGCTCTCGGACGAGTTCGTCCGGGAGGTCCGGGTGGTGCCCCGGGGCTTCCCCCAGGAGGTGAGCCACAGCGGAGAGGTGGCCGAACGCCAGTCGTTCACCGTCGAGGTGATCGATCCCCTCGAGCACACCACCGAGGCCTCGCTGCGGGTCTATCCCTCGCCCCTGGCGACGGTGACCGGAGGCCTCGACGGGCTCCTGCGCGAGCCCCACGGCTGCTTCGAGCAGGCCAGCTCGGTGAACTACCCCAACGTCATGGTCATGGGTCTGCTCCAGTCGGCGGACAAGATCGATCCCGCGCTGCTCGAGCGCTCCCAGGGGCTGCTCCAGCGGGGCTACCGCAAGATCGTCGGCTACGAGACCCCGCAGAAGGGCTACGAGTGGTTCGGGGGCGCGCCCGGTCACGAGGCCCTCACCGCCTACGGCCTGCTCGAGTTCGCCGACATGAAGCGAGTCTTCCCCGAGGTGGACGACGCCATGGTGGACCGGACCGCGCAGTGGCTCCTCTCCCGCCGCGACGGCAAGGGGAGCTTCCAGCGCAACAGCCGGGCCCTGGACAGCTTCGGCCGCGCCTCGGCCGAGGTGACCGACGCCTACATCGTCTACGCGCTGACCGAGGCGGGCTACACCGACCTGGGGCCCGAGCTCGAGGCGCAGGCCGCCCTCGCCCGCGCGAGCGAGGACGCCTACCTCCTGGCCCTGGCCACCGCCTCCCTCCACAACCTGGAGCGCTGGCGGGGGCAGGCGAAAGCCGCGGCGAAGCGCCTGGCGGCCCTCCAGGCCGAGGACGGCAGCTGGAAGCGGGCCGACCACTCCATCACCCGCAGCAGCGGGCTCAACCTGACGATCGAGACCACCGCCCTGGCCCTCCTGGCCCTCCTCGACGTCGGCGGCCACGACGCCGCGGTTCGCCGGGGCGTCGAGTGGCTCAACGCCAACCGGGGCGGCTTCGGTCAGTGGGGCGCCACCCAGGCCACGGTGCTGGCGATCAAGGCCACCCTGCGGCACGCGGAGGCCTCCCGCCGCATCTCGGGCGCGGGGAGCGTCACCCTGAAGGTGAACGGCGAGGAGGTCGCCACGCTCTCCTACGAGGACGGCCGCGGCGAGCCCCTGCTCTTCGAGGGCTTCGGCGAGCGCCTCGTGTCCGGGGAGAACACCCTGGAGCTCGTCCGCACGAGCGAGGTCCCGGTGGAGGGTGGGCTGCCCTTCTCCTTCGCCGCGACCTACCGGACCCTGACCCCCGACAGCGACGAGGGGGTGCCCCTCGCCCTGGAGACCGAGCTCGCCCGCGCGGAGGCGAAGCTGGGCGAGAACCTCCGGCTGACGGTGCACCTGAAGAACAAGACCGAGAAGGGGCTGCCGATGGCGCTGGCCCGGGTGGGCCTGCCCGCCGGGCTCACCTTCCAGACCTGGCAGCTCAAGGAGCTCGTCGAGAAGGGCACCATCGCCTTCTACGAGACCCGGGCCAGGGAGGTGATCCTCTACTTCCGTCAGCTGGAGCCCGGGCAGGCGCTCGACGTGCCCCTCGAGCTCACGGCCTACGTGCCGGGCGAGTACCAGGGGCCGGCCTCGAGCGCCTACCTCTACTACGGCAACGACCAGAAGGTCTGGGTCGGAGGGCTGCCCGTCCGGATCCTCCCCTGACGGTAGGGACATTCAGGCCACTCTTGCCTAGGGTCGGGCAAGATCCATGAGCACCCATCGACGCAACGAGTCCGGCAAGCGAGAGACCATCCTGCTCCTGGAGGACGAGGAGGGCCTGCGTTTCGCGGTGCGGGACTTCCTCGAGGGCGAGGGCTTCGAGGTCCTCGCGGCCGAGACCTGCGCCGAGGCCCTGGAGATCCTCAAGGATCAGGACGCCGATCTCGCGATCCTCGACTACCGGCTGCCGGACGGAACGGCCCTGGACGTGATGGGCGGGCTCAAGGAGCTGGATCCGGCCATGCCGGTGGTGGTGGTCACGGCCCACGCCACCATCGACCTCGCGGTCCAGGCGGTGAAGGAGGGCGCCGACCACTTCATCACCAAGCCGGTGACCTTCGAGGCCCTGCTGGTGCTCGTCGAGCGCACCCTCGAGGCGCGCCGCGATCGGCGGGTCCGGCAGGCGACCCAGCGCAGCCAGGTCCGGGCCGAGGTCGATCCCTTCCAGGGAACGAGCCGGGTCATCCGGGACCTCGCCCTGCAGGCGCGGCGCATCGCCTCCACCCACAGCCCGGTCCTGCTGGTCGGGGAGACGGGCACCGGCAAGACCCTCCTGGCCTCCTGGATCCACCGAAACGGTGCGCGCCGCGAGGAGTCCTTCGTCTCGGTGAACTGCGCGGCCCTGCCCGCGGCGCTGCTCGAGAGCGAGCTCTTCGGCCACGAGAAGGGCGCCTTCACCGGAGCGAACGCCATCAAGCGCGGGCTGATCGAGGTGGCGGATCGGGGCACGCTCTTCCTGGACGAGATCGGCGACCTCGACCTCACCCTCCAGCCGAAGCTGCTCACCAGCCTCGAGGAGCGGCGCTTCCGGCGGGTGGGGGCGGTGCGGGATCAGCGGGTGGACATCCGCCTGATCGCCTGCAGCAACCTGGATCTCGCCGCCGAGGCCCGCAAGGGGCGCTTCCGCAGCGACCTCTACTACCGGATCAGCACGCTGCCCCTGCGCGTCCCCCCCCTGCGGGAGCGGCTCGAGGACGTGCCGCTGCTGGCCCGCACCATCCTCCATCAGCTCTGCTCGGATCTGGGGCGCCCGGTGCCGGAGCTGACGCCCGACGCCGACACCTGCCTGAGCGCCCACCCCTGGCCGGGCAACATCCGGGAGCTGCGCAACGTCCTCGAGCGGGCGCTGCTCTTCGTCGACGGCGATCGCATCGACGCCCTCTCCCTCAAGATCCACGGGCGGGCGCCGAGCTGTGCCCTGACCCGGGACGAGGACCGCTTCCTGCTGCTGGAGGAGGTCGAGCGAGACCACATCAACGAGGCGCTGGTGCGGACCAGCGGCCACGTGGGTGAGGCGGCCCGGCTCCTGGGGATCCCCCGGAGCACGCTCTACCAGCGGCTGAAGAAGTACGGCATCGAACGATCCAGATCCTAGACGGAAGCCCATCCAGGATCTGGATCCGTCGCGTCCTCACGACCGCCTCTGCGGGTGGAGGGATCGCGCAACCCCCCGGACTCCTTGCGCGCTCACGCGGAGGTCCAGGCTGGTACGGCCTTCGCACAGGGGTGAGGTCACGCCCGTCGAACTGGTCGCGGGCGAGAGTGCGCGGGGGCGAACTTGGGCGATCCATTGGACAGGCGAGAGGACGAGGCGGAGGGCGAGGCGTCCCGCGAGCTGCTGCTGCAGATCCGGTCGTCGATGGCGCGGGCCCACCGCCTGACCCGCCAGCTCGAGGAGCAGCTCGCCGCTCATCGAGGGGGGGCGCCGGGCGCTGACGACGAGACCGAGCTTCGCCTGGCCGAGCTGGAGGGTCGCCTGGCCGAGGCCGACGAGGATCGCGAGCAGCTCACCATGCGGCTGGTGGAGCTGGAGAACCAGGCCGGCCGGCTGATGAGCCTCTACGTCGCGACCTACCAGCTCCACGCCACCCTCGAGCCGCGCGAGGTCCACACCGCCATCGCCGAGGTGGCCACCAACCTCCTGGGCGCCGAGTCCTTCGTGCTGCTCCTCGCCGACGAGGCGGCCGGCAACTGCACCGTCGTCCTGCGTCAGGGCGACGACCCTTCGGGGCACTTCTCGGGGCCGACCTATGAGGGCGGCAATCCCCTCGTCGACGCGACCCTCGAGGACGGCGTGCTGCGCCTCGCCCCCGACGGCGACGTCGGCCTGGTGGCGGCGGTGCCCCTCTCGGTGGACGGCGTCACGGTGGGCGTGCTGGCCGTCCTCTCCCTCCTCTCTCACAAGGGGGCCCTGGCCGATCAGGACCGGGACCTCCTCGATCTCCTGGCAGCGCACGCCGCCTCGGCCCTCTTCGCGGCCGAGGTCTACGCGAGCACCCAGCGCAAGCTGCGCACGCTGGAGGGCCTCACGGGCCTCCTGCGCAAGCACTAGGAACGGAAACGTCACCATGAGCCTCTCCGGAAACCTGCAGGACGTCAGCATCGCGGACATCATGCAGTTCATCCATCTCGGGGAGCGCACCGGCACCCTCGCGGTGGTAGGCCAGGAGGGGACCGGCACCATCACCTTCCACCGGGGCTGGGTGGTCCACGCCCAATCTCCCTCGGCGGTGCGCCTCACGGCCTTCCTGATCGCGCGCGGGATGATCCGCCCCGAGGACGCCGAGCGCGCGGCCGCCGCCCAGCAGGGCTCCAGCCCCTGGCGGCCGATCGGTCACCACCTCCTCGAGCTGGGCCTGATCACCCAGGAGAAGCTCCACGCGGCGATCCGCACCCACATCGAGCAGTCGATCTACGAGCTGGCGGTCTGGACCCGGGGGCAGTTCGACTTCGCCCTCGACGACCTGCGCCCCCTCGACGCCGCCGGGCTGGATCCCTCCGAGATCATCCCCTCGATCCGGCTCAACACCCAGATGGTCCTGCTCGAGGCGATGCGCCTCTTCGACGAGCGCAACCGCACGGGGGCGGGGCCGGTGGTGGAGCGCCACCTGCGGGGCCGCAGCGCCGCCACGGTGGTGGTGCCCTCTCCGGCGGGCGCGGTGCCCCCCGGCTCCGAGGCCTCGGGCAGCGGCCCCACCGAGATCCACACCCACCCCGAGCTGGAGCACCTCGAGGGCGGGCTGCCGATGCAGCCCCTCGGCGAGCGGGGCTCCGACTCGCTCTTCCAGCTCCAGAAGCTGCGCCGGGTGGTCGTCGAGATGCGCAGCGGCCTGGTCTCGGCCACCGTCGCCCTCTCCCTGATGAACGTCATCTCGGAGTCGGTCGAGCGCGCCATCCTCTTCGCCGTTCGCCCCAAGCGCCTCGTCGCCCTCGGGGCCTTCGGGACCACCGCCTCCGGGCAGCCCCTGGCCCAGGTCACCGCCGCGCTCTCCCTCTCCCTCGAGAGCGAGAACGTCCTGACCCACGCCCTGCGCCGGGCCCGCATCACCACCGCGGCCTTCGATCAGTCGGGGCTCGACGCCGCGATGCGCGGCCTCATCGGCGCCCCCCGTCACCCGCAGGTGGTGGCCTTCCCGGTGGTCGGCCAGGAGCGGGCCATCCTGATCATCTACGCGGACAACGGCTTCATCGAGACCGGGATCGACGAGGTCGACGTCATCGGCCTCGCCGCCTCCCAGGCGGGCCTGGCCTTCGAGAACGAGCTCTTGCGGCGCGAGCTGGAAGAGGCTCGCCGCAGTCGCAGCGCCTGAAAGACCTCCCGCAGCCCATAGGAGAGCGGCACCGATGGAGAAGAAGAAGATCTTGCTGGTCGACGATTCGAACACCGTCCTGATGATGGAGCGGATGCTCCTCAACGGCAGCGGCTTCGAGCTCTTCACCGCCATGAACGGTGAGGAGGCGATCTCCGTCGCGCTGGCCAAGCAGCCCGATCTCATCCTGATGGACGTCGTGATGCCCAAGATGAACGGCTTCGAGGCCTGCCAGCAGCTCCGCCAGCTCGAGAAGACTCGCGAGATCCCGATCATCCTGGTGACCACGCGGGGTGAGTACGAGAACGTCGAGCAGGGCTACGCGAGCGGCTGCGACGACTACGTCACCAAGCCGATCAGCAACATCGAGTTGACCTCGAAGATCCGCAACCTCATCGGCTAGGGGGAACCATGTCCAAGTCGAGAGAGCGGGCCGAGGGTTTCGTGGGCAACGTGCTGGAGCACACCCGCGACTACGTCCAGGGACTCCTCGGTGAGAACGCCCGGCTGCGGAAGCTGGTCGCCACCTACGAGACCGAGCTGTCGCGCAACCAGGAGGAGAAGCTCAAGCTCCACGAGCGGATGCTGGAGCTGCGCGAGGAGGTCGAATCCTACCGTGCGGATCAGGCGCGCCTGCAGCGGCAGCTCCAGGAGATCGAGCAGGAGAACGAGGCCTTCGCCGACCAGTTCCTCGACATCGAGGAGCAGAACGCCAGCCTGGCGAACCTCTACGTGGCGAGCTACCGACTCCACGGTGATCTCGAGCGGGAGAAGGTCCTCGAGGCCATCCTCGAGATCATCATCAACCTGGTGGGCTCGGAGGAGGTGGCGGTCCTGGAGCTCGATCCCGAGAGCCAGGAGCTGGTGGTCGCGGCCACCTTCGGCCTGGACTGGCCGATCGGCAGCCACCGCACGGCGAACAAGGGCCTCATCGCCTCCTCGCTGCGCTCGGGCGAGCTCTGGTGCGCGCTGCGCGGCGAGGGCGAGGGCGAGGTCCCGACCGGCGACGAGGCGCACCTCTCCTGCTGCATTCCCCTGAAGGTGGGGAGCCGGGTGATCGGCGCGATCGCGATCTTCCGTCTGCTCCAGCAGAAGGAGGGCTACGACGAGACCGACCTGGCGCTCTTCGATCTGCTCGCGACCCACGCCGCGGTGGCTCTCTACAGCGGCTCCCTCGAGGCCCGCCTGGCGGCGGGCGTGGAAGCGCGGGTGAGCGGATGACGGTGTTTCCCCTCGCCTCGCGCCCGGGCGCGCAGGACGGCACGACGACTCGCGGCAACCGGGAGCCCGGTGAGCCGAAGACCGGTGCCTACCTCCAGCCGGGCCGCATCTTCGTCGGGCGAGGCGAGGAGGCCGTGAAGACCGTACTGGGCTCCTGCGTGGCCGTCTGTCTCTGGGACGCCGAGCGCGCGATCGGCGGGATGAACCACTACCTGCTCCCCCTGCGGGCGAGGGGCTCGCGCAGCTCGGCCCGCTTCGGAGAGGTCGCCATCCAGCAGCTCCTCGAGGAGCTCGAGCGCCGAGGGGCGCGCCGGAATGGGCTGCGGGCCAGGGTCTACGGGGGCGCCTGCGTCGTCGACTCGCTGCGCCGCAGCGGGGGCGGCGTCGGGCCCCGGAACATCGAGGTGGCGGAGCGGCTGCTCGATCACCTCGGCATCCCCATCGTCGCGCGGGACGTCGGCGGACGGGCGGGGCGCCGGGTGGTCTTCCGCGTCGGTGACGGCGAGGTCTGGATGCGGCACCTGCAGAGAGGCCGGAGATGAGCGACCTGGACTTCGATCTCGACACCCTCTTCCGGACCTTCCGGGCCGACGCGGAAGAGCACCTCGCGGTGATGGAGGAGATGGTCCTCCAGCTCGAGGCCGGGGAGGGCGGGCGCGAGGAGATCGACACCCTCTTCCGCATGGCCCACAGCCTGAAGGGTGACGCCCTCTGCGTGAACCTCCACGACCTCTCCGAGTTCGCCCACGTCCTGGAGGATCTCCTCGAGGGGCTGCGCGACGATCCCGGGCGGGACGCCGGCGAGATCTACCCACTGGTGCTCCAGGGCATCGACGCCCTGCGCGAGATGACCCCGGGGCGCGCCGACGACCTGAAGGAGCCGACGGCCGAGCAGAAGGCGCTGCGTCAGCGCATCGAGCAGCTGGCGGCGGAGATCGCGGGGAAGGCGGTTCGCAGCAACGGCGGCGCGGCGGAGCCGCGGGGGTCGGGCCCCGCGGAGGGCCGCGAGGCCGCCGAGCGCCGCAAGCGAGACACCCTGCGGGTCGACGTCGAGAAGCTCGACCGGCTCCTCAACCTCACCGGTGAGATCGCGATCGAGCGGGGTGGCATCCGGCAGCTCCTCGAGGAGGGTGACGTCGAGGCCGCCTTGCAGTCCCACGCGGACCTCGATCGCCTCTTCCAGGAGCTCCAGGAGATCGTCCTCGAGGTGAGGATGGTGCCGCTCGGGCCACTCTTCCGCCAGCACGTCCGGACCGTACGGGATCTCTCCCGCCGTAGCCGGAAGCTCGCGCGCCTCGTCACCGAGGGGAGCGAGGTCGAGGTCGACACGGCCATCGTCCAGCTCCTGCGCGACCCGCTGACCCACCTGATCCGCAACGCCGTCGATCACGGACTCGAGCGGGCCGAGGAGCGCAGCGCGGCGGGCAAGGACCCGGTGGGGACGGTGACCCTGCGGGCCTTCCACCAGAGCGGCCACATCCTCGTCGAGGTCACCGATGACGGCGCCGGGCTGGACGCGGAGGCCATCGTCGCGCGAGCCCGGGAGCTCGGGCTGCTCGACGAGGGGGCGCCCGCGCCCGCCGATCTCTCCAGCCTGATCTTCGCACCTCAGCTCTCCACCGCCTCCGAGATCAGCGAGGTCTCGGGCCGGGGCGTGGGCATGGACGTGGTCCGCCGCAACGTCGAGGCCCTCCGGGGCACGCTCTCGGTGAGCAGCCACCCGGGCGCGGGGACCACCGTGCGGATCCGGCTCCCGCTGACCCTGCTCATCATCGAGGGCTTCGCCGTCCAGGTGGCGCGAGAGACCTACGTCCTGCCCCTGGAGAACGTGGTGGAGTGCCTCGATGTTCCCCGCGCCGCGCAGGGAGGACAGGAGCGCTACGGGACCATCCACCTGCGGGGCGAGCCCCTGCCCTTCGTTCGCCTCGCCTCCTTCTTCGAGGCCCGCACGCAGGGGCCGGTGGAGCGGGAGAGCATCGTGGTCGTCCAGGATCAGGGCCGGCGGGCCGGCCTGGTGGTGGACGAGCTCAACGGAGAGCACCAGACGGTCGTGAAGTCCCTGGGCCGGATGTTCGACGAGGTGCCGGGGATCTCGGCCTCGACGGTGCTCGGGACCGGAGACGTCGCCCTCATCGTCGACATCCCCCAGCTCATCGAGACCGTCGAGCTGGAGGTCGAGAGCGCCTCGCGCGCCTGAAGGATCGGAGAAGCCATGACCCTGGAAGAGAGACTGGACGAGCACCCGCAGTACCTGACCTTCGAGATGCTGGGGGAGACCTACGCCCTGGGCATCCTGCGGGTGCGGGAGATCATCGAGTACAGCCGGATCACCCGGGTGCCCCGGATGCCGGCCTTCGTCCGCGGGGTGATCAACCTGCGCGGCCACGTGGTGCCGGTGCTGGATCTGGCCACGAAGTTCGGGCTGGAGGCCGCGCCGGTCACCTCCGACACCTGCATCGTGATCCTCGAGGTCGCGGCGGAGGACGGGAAGCAGATCATCGGGATCGTCACCGACGCGGTGGACGAGGTCATCGACCTCGCCCCGGAGCGGATCGAGCCCCCCCCGACCTTCGGGACCCGGATCGACACCCGCTTCATCGTCGGGATGGGCGTGATGGAGGAGTCGTTCCTCCTGATCATCGACATCGAGCAGATCCTCTCCGACGACGACCTCGCAGCGGTCGTGGTCGCCGCGGAGAGCGGGGACGAGGCGCTGGTGGCCTCCCAGGAGGCCCGCCCCTAGGGCCACGGCGAAGAGACCTTTTCGAATCGGACGCCCGAGCGCGTCACCCATAGTCGAAGGAGAAGAAGATGAGCTGGAAGGACATGCGGATCGGAGGAAAGCTGGCGGTCGGTTTCGGGAGCCTGCTGGTCCTGATCGCGGTGGCGGGCTTCGTCGGATGGCGCGGCATCGAGAACATGGGCGACGCCCTCTTCGTGGTGGGTGACCGGGAGGCGCCGGTCCACCACGTGGCCAACGAGATGAAGCTCTCGGTGATGCACGCCCGGGACGCCACCGCCGAGTACCAGAGCAACTCGACCGTCGTCGCCCTGGCCAACGCCGAGGAGCTGCCCGAGCTCGAGCGCAAGTACCGGGAGGCGATGGAGAGCTACGAGCACTACGCCTCCATGATCCTCAACGGCGGCCGCCTCGAGGAGGGGACGGTGGTCCACAAGACCGAGCACGCCGAGCTGGCCGAGGCCATCCGCGAGGCCGTGCGGATCAACGAGGAGTCCTTCGTGCCCGCCGCGGACGAGCTGGTGGCGGCCGGCAAGGCCCTGATCACGGCGGACGTCGCCAAGGAGGCGGCCATGAAGGGTCTCGAGGAGGCCTTCGCGGTCGTCACCCGGGAGGCCCACGACCTCGAGCGGGTCTACCTCTCGGAGGAGGGCGCCGACGCGGCGGCGGATCTGCAGGGGGCGCTGGCGATGCAGGTCGCCGAGCAGGTGCAGACCGAGATCGCCCACTCCCGGATCTACGCCGAGGAGTACGCCCAGGTTCGCAACGCGCGGGAGTTCGAGGAGCTCGACCGGGAGATGGCGGAGACCCGCCTGGAGTTCGACGCCGCGACCACCCTGCTCCTGGACGGAGGAGAGGTGGCGGGGCGGAAGCTCGAGGCCACCGCGGCCCGCCGCGGGAGGGAGGCCGTCCGCTCCCTCCAGCGCTCCTTCACGGACTTCGACAAGCAGCTCGGCAAGCTGATCGAGGCCCACCGGGTGGCGCTGGCCCAGACCGAGCGCTCCCGCAAGGCCATGGAGCGGCTGGACGCCGCGGGCGACGAGGTCGACGCCGTCCTCGACCGGGTGGAGCGCCTGGCCGAGGAGGCCATGTCCACGGCCAAGGCCGATGGCGCCACCTCCAAGACCAGCTCGGTGACCGTGCTGGTGGTCGTGGTCTTCCTCTCCCTCCTCACCGGCCTCTTGCTGGGGCTGGTCATCGCCCGGGGCATCACCAACCCCCTGGCCCGGAGCATCGGCTTCGCCCAGGCCATCGCCGAGGGTGACCTCTCCCAGGACCTCGATCTCGATCGCGGGGACGAGGTGGGGATGCTCGGGCAGGCCCTCCAGAAGATGTCCGAGTCGCTGCGCAGCATCGTCAGCGACGTGCAGGCCGCCGCCGACAACGTCTCCTCGGCGGCCCAGCAGCTCGGCGCCTCCTCCGAGGAGATGTCCCAGGGGGCCTCCGAGCAGGCCGCCTCCGCGGAGGAGGTCTCCTCCTCGATGGAGGAGATGGCGGGCAACATCCGGCAGAACACCGAGAACGCCCTGCAGACCGACCGCATCGCCAGCAAGGCGGCTGACGACGCCGGCTCCGGCGGGAGCGCCGTGGCCGAGACCGTCGCGGCGATGAACGAGATCGCCCAGAAGATCACCATCATCGAGGAGATCGCCCGGCAGACGAACCTCCTGGCCCTCAACGCCGCCATCGAGGCGGCGCGGGCCGGCGAGCACGGCAAGGGCTTCGCGGTGGTGGCGGCCGAGGTGCGAAAGCTCGCCGAGCGCAGCAAGCTGGCGGCGGCGGAGATCTCCGAGCTCTCCGGCGGCAGCGTCGAGGTCGCGGGGAAGGCGGGCGAGATGCTCGAGCGCATCGTCCCCGACATCCAGCGCACCGCGGAGCTGGTCCAGGACATCCGCGCGGCCAGCCGGGAGCAGAGCACCGGCGCCGAGCAGATCAACCGGGCCATCCAGCAGCTCGATCAGGTGATCCAGCAGAACGCCGGCGCCGCCGAGGAGATGGCCTCCACCGCGGAGGAGCTCTCCAGCCAGGCGAGCCAGATGCAGAGCACCATCGGCTTCTTCCACCTGGGCCGCCACCAGCAGACCCGCAACGGCCACCGGCGCGGCGAGTCTCGCGGGCACCACCCGGAGCTGACCTCCTTCCTGGCCCGCCTGGGCCACGCCGAGGATGAGGAGCCCCGGGAGTCCCGGAACGGAAGCAACGGCCACGGCCACGGCAACGGCAACGGCGTGCACCTCGACCTGGGGATGGTCGCCGGTGACGAGCAGGACGCCGAGTTCGAGCGCTACGCCGACTAGCGGGTGAAAGGAGAGGAGGAGGTCCCCATGTTGGCCACGCCCACCCACGAGAGCGCCCTGCGGGAGTCGGACTACCGGCGCCTGCGGGACCTCCTCCACGAGCGCTTCGGTCTGCACCTGCCCCCCACCAAGAAGGTCCTCCTCCAGGCCAGGATCCAGAAGCGGCTGCGGCGGCTGAAGATGGGCTCCTTCGCCGAGTACTGTGAGCACCTCTTCTCCCCCGAGGGCCTGGAGGAGGAGCTCCCGCGCCTGGTGGACGTCGTCACGACCCACAAGACCGAGTTCTTCCGGGAGTCGGGCCACTTCGAGTGGATGGTCGAGACGCTGCTGCCCGAGCTCTCGCAGAGCGTGGGCCGGATCGGGCCGCTGAAGATCTGGAGCGCGGGCTGCTCCACCGGGGAGGAGGTCTACTCCCTAGCCATGCTCCTCTCGGAGTGGCGCCGGAAGGTCCCCGACTTCGACTTCGAGATCATCGGCTCGGACGTCGCCGCGGACACCCTGGAGAAGGCCCGCCAGGGCATCTACCGGCAGGATCGGATCGTCGGCCTCTCGGACGCCCTGCGCCGGCGCTACTTCATGCGCAGCAAGGACCGCCGGCAGCCGCTGGTCCGGGTGGTGCCCGAGCTGCGATCGAAGTGCCGCTTCGAGCTCCACAACCTCATCGAGGAGCGCGAGGCGCCGCTGGCCGAGGCGGACCTCATCTTCTGCCGCAACGTGATGATCTACTTCGATCGGCCCACCCGGCAGCGGGTGGTCGAGGGGCTGGTGAGCCACCTGGCCCCCTGGGGCACCCTCTTCGTGGGCCACGCCGAGACCCTCGGAGGCATCGACGTCCCCCTCCTCCCGGTGGCGGCCGCCACCTACCGCCACCGGGCGCACCTCCAGGCCCCGGGACGGTAGAGCCAGACCATGCGCAAGCCCATCCGCACCCTCATCGTCGACGACTCGGCCCTGGTGCGCCGCCTGCTCCGGCAGATCCTCGACTCGGACCCCGCCATCGAGGTGATGGGCACGGCGGGGGACCCCCTCATCGCCGCGCGCAAGATGACCCGCGAGGTTCCCGACGTCGTGCTCCTCGACGTGGAGATGCCGCGGATGAGCGGGCTGGAGTTCCTCGAGCAGCTGATGAGCCAGCACCCGATCCCGGTGGTCATCTGCTCCAGCCACACCTCGCGGGACTCCCAGGTGGCCTTCGACGCCCTGCGGATGGGCGCGGTGGAGATCATCGAGAAGCCGAAGGTGGGCACCGCGGCCTTCATCGAGGAGTCCCGCCTGCGCCTCTGCGACGCGGTGAAGGCCGCCTCCCGGGCCAGGCTCGGGCCGCCCCGGGCGGACGCCGCGGCCTGGCAGCCCCGGGAGCGCGCCATGGTGAGCCAGCCGCCGCCGGCCCAGCTCGCGCGGGCGGTCGCGGGCTACCGCAACGTGGTGCTCGGGGCGTCGACCGGCGGGACCGAGGCCATCCGGGGGTTGCTCACGGCCCTCCCGGCGCAGTCGCCTCCCATCGCCATCGTGCAGCACATGCCCGAGCACTTCACCCGGATGTTCGCGCGCAACCTCGACGAGCTCTCCGAGCTGGAGGTGCGCGAGGCCGCCACCGGCGACCTCATGCGGCCGGGCCGCGTCTACATCGCGCCCGGCAACCGGCACCTCGAGCTGCGGCGCCGCCGCCACGGCGTCGTCTGTCAGGTTCGGGACGGGCCCCTGGTGCGGCGCCACCGCCCCTCCGTGGACGTGCTCTTCCAGTCGGCGGCGGACTCCCTCGGGGCTCAAGCGCTGGGCATCCTCCTCACGGGGATGGGCGACGACGGCGCCCGGGGCCTCCAGGCGATGCACGAGGCCGGCGCGCGCACCCTCGCCCAGGACGAGCAGAGCTCGGTCGTCTTCGGGATGCCCGCCGAGGCCATCCGGCGAGGTGCGGTGGACCGGGTGATCTCCCTGCACGACCTGGCCCGCTGCCTGCTGATGGAGTCCGAGCTCTCGGGGGGGAGTCGAGGAGCCGTAGGATGAGAGAGACAGCCCATCGTTCTTTCGAGAGCCTCGTCCCCCTGCAGGAGATGCGCTGCGAGGCGGCCGTGGGGCGCCTGACGCGGAGCTTCGTGCACCAGCTCGCCAACGATCTGGCGATGGTGCAGACCGCGCTGGACCTCATCGGCATGCGGCCCACCGATCCACCCGAGAAGGCTCTCCAGGTCGCGCAGAAGGCGATCGACGAGGCCAGCTGGCTCCTCCACCGGCTGCGGCTCATCGCTCACCACGAGCGCACGGGGCCCTGCCGGACGGATCCCGGGCCCGTGGTGGAAGAGGTCTTCCAGCTGGTGGACCGGGCTCACCAGGCCCGGCTGGCCGTCCGGCTGGAGCTCGCGCCGGAGCTGCCGGTGATGGCCATCCACCCCAACGCGCTGCGGGAGGCCCTGCTCATCCTTCTGACCGACAGCATCCAGGACTTCCAGCGCCGGCACGCCCAGAGCGGCGGCGCCACGCTCCGGGCCGTCGTGAGCGGACGGCGCGCCCGCGCGGAGGGTGCGGGGCCGGTGACCCTGCTGCTGGAGCTCGGCTTCCACCCCGGGCGTGGTGCGACCCGCGAGCAGCTGGCCTCGGCGAGGCCACTGGAGAGCCGCCGGGTCGAGCTCTGCGACACCCCCGCTTCAGAGCAGGGGTAGCGCCGGGAAGCGCAGGGAGTAGACCTGCGCGCCGCCCCTCTGGGAGGTCTCCACTCCGAAGGGGTGGGCGTCGGCGAGCTCCTGGATCGTCTGCCGGGACGCCTCGGGCAGGGGCTCCTCGGCCTCGATCTCGAAGAGGATCGCGAAGGGCGAGGGGCGGGCGACCCGCACCCGGACCGTGCAGGTCTGCCCCGAGCAGGGGCTCTCCCGCAGGCCGGTGGAGAGGATCTGCACCGCCAGCTCGGCGGGGAAGAGCAGGTCGCCCAGATCGTTCTGCAGTCCGTCCACGCAGTGCATGGCGCAGCCGGGGCTCTGGCAGCCCTGGCAGATCGCCGCCGCGGACTCGAGGATCTCGCGGGCGGGGTGGGTGGTGACGACCGGCCGATCCAGGTGCAGGCCGAGCTGCCGCAGATCCCCGAGGAGCGCGCTCATCCGGGAGGCCGTGTTCTTCAGGTGGGTGAGGTGCGCTGCGGGATCCCTGCCCCGCTCCAGCGCGTTCTGGAGGGTGTCGGTCAGGGCGAGGAGCGCCGAGGCCTGGTTCGAGAGTCCGTGGACGGTGCCCCGGGCGAGGGTCAGCGCCAGGTCGGCGGGGGCGAGCTGGGCGAGGCGGGTGGCTGCGAAGCGGCAGAGGAGGGCGCAGCGCTCGAGGCGGGCGATCCCCGGCAGGGAGCCCCCCAGCTCGGCGAAGCCCAGGAGCCGCTCCCCCGCGCCCAGGATCGGGAGCACGGCGCCCATGGCGCTGCCGTACTCGTGCTCGGCGGTGACGCCGTTCTCGAGCAGGACCCGGGCCGGGGGGTAGCCCGGCGCCGTGTCCTCGAGGCCGGCCACCAGCGCCTCGGCCACCTGGATGGGCGCGTGCAGCGCCGAGCGCAGGGTCACCGAGACCCGGCGGTAGTCCCGCCGCGCGAAGTCCGGATCGCCCTCGGGGTGCAGCAGGACGGAGACGAAGACCAGGGCCGGGCGCCGGAGGCGCTGGACGAGGAGCGTGACCCCGCGCCCCTCGCGGCTCTGCCCGCGAAAGCGCAGCGGGCGCCAGCTCTCGCCGATCCGGTCGATCAGGGCGGCGAGGCGCTCGGCGCTGCGGGTCCCCAGCCAGCTCTCCTCGCTGCGGTCGAAGGGGGAGCCGAGCCGGCGGGCGGAGGGAGAGGCCCCGGCCAGGGCGCCGTCCTGGTCGAGAAGCCAGCAGGGGACCGTCAGGTCGCCGACTCGGAGGGCTCCGCTCACCCCTTCACCCTAGGTCATGGCAGGGCCCCTGGGGGACCCTCCACCTCAGAAATCCGCCCGGGCGCGCAGGTAGATCTGATCGAGGCTGGAGAAGCCGTCGAAGGTGGTGCCGGCGTCGCCCCGGGCGGCGAGGCCCCCGAGGGTGAGCTTCACGGCGTCCGAGGGCTGCCAGCCGATCTCCATCCCGGCCAGGCCGCCGAGGCTCTCGCCCTCGTGCAGCTCGCCGCCCAGGCGCAGCTCGAAGGTGAGGCTGTCGTCCAGCACGCTGTAGCGCAGCGCCATCAGGGCGTAGTTCTGGATGTTCTCGGCGGTGAGCTCGTGGAAGAAGCCGTGCAGGTACTGGAGGTTGAGGTAGAGGCCGCCCGGGAGGGTGTAGTCGAGGCCCGCCACCAGCTTGAGGTAGGGGTCGCCGGAGATCACCGGGATCGCGGGCAGCGGCTCGCCGGTGAGGGGGTCGTTCGGATCTCCCATGAGGGTCACCTCGGCGATCAGCTCCTCGGGGAGGAAGACCGCGCCTTCCACCCAGAGGCCGACCCCGAAGAGGGAGGTGGCGGCGTCGAAGCCGATGGCCTGGGTCTTCGGGTAGGCGAGGGAGGCCTCGACGTGGGCCAGCCAGGGGCTCTGGCTCAGGTCGAGGTCGTAGACGTCGATGCCCGCGAGCTGGGGCAGGGTCTGGTAGCCGTAGAAGTAGGAGAGCGAGAGGTCGACGTCGAAGACGTTGGCGGCCAGGCGCAGCGCCACCTGCGTGCTGCGCACCTGGGTCGCGGGGAACTCGAGCCGGTCCCGCTGGCTGCCGAGCTCGACGTAGTCGGGCAGCTCGAAGGGGACGTCCATCTCGGCGGCGAAGAGGTCCACCGGGAGCAGGGAGGGGGTGAAGACGGGCACCACCGCGGCCGAGACGGTGAGGTCGGCCGGGAAGTAGAAGGTGGCCAGGAGGGCCGGCACCCCCAGGCGGGTCGAGAAGTCGAGGGGGTTCTCCAGATCCAGCGGGGCCAGGTAGCTGGTCGGGTTCATCCCGTCGGCGGTGCCCCAGGTGATGACCTGCTTGCCCACCCGCAGATCGAGGTACTCGGTGCCCAGGGCGTAGAGGTCGACGTAGGCCTCCTGCATCCGCAGCCCCAGCGGCTCGACCGAGTCCCGGTCGCCCAGGAGGGCCGAGGTCGTGGCCGAGGTGAAGCCCCGGTGGCGCAGCTCCAGGTTGCCCACCGCTACCACGTCCGGGTTCACCTGGGCCTGCAGCTTCAGGCCGAAGACGTTGGTGTTCCCGTAGTCGAAGAGGTCACCGTAGACGAGGCCGACGTAGTGGTTGGTCTCGACGTGTCCGCCGATCTCCAGCTCGCCCGCCAGGGCGGGGCGCAGGAGGAGACCGGGGACGAGGAGGGCGAGGGCGAGGCGGAGCGGGTGGGTGCGCATGGTGGGGGCCTTTCGGGTGTGCGAGCTAGCGGCGCTTCAGGTAGCGCTGGCTGAACTCATCGTCCGCGAAGCCGTTGTTGCTCTTGGCCTCCCGGATCTCGATCTTGGTGCTCGAGCCCTTCACCAGGTCCTTCACGATCATCTCGTCCGCCACGGCCTTGCCGTCGTCGATCCGGAACTTGCCGCGGGAGAGGGTGCGCTCCTTCTCCCCGGACTTCTTCGCGAAGTAGTCGACCTGCGTGTGGGCGTTGTCCTTCTTGCGCACCGTCATCTCCAGGTGCTTCCAGGGGGAGCTCTCCTTGAGGGGCTCGAGGGTGAGCACCACGGACTCTCCGGCGTCGCGCTCGCTGGTGACCTCGTAGTTGCCCACGAAGGTCATCTCGCCCATGTCGTCGTAGGTGAAGTCGCTGCCCATGAAGCTGTCGTTCCGGGCGGAGGAGGCGAGGCGCTTCACCTTCTTGAAGGCGGGCATGTAGACGTACATGACGTCGTCCTCGAGCACGAGGATGCCCACGCCCTTCATGTCGGCCGGGCTCTCGAACTTGAAGAGGCGCTTGGAGTTGCCCTTCTGCTTGATGGTGGCCTCGCGGACCTTCTCCTGGCCGTCCTTCGAGGTGATGGTCATCGTCATCTTCACGAAGGAGTCGGTGGGGGTCTCGCCGTTCTTGTCGACGGCGGCGAGGCGCTCGGCCCCGGTCATGGCGTGGGCGCCCAGGGCGGGGAGGGTGAGGGCGAGGGCGAAGAGGAGGGTCGAGAAGGGGTGTCGCATGATCAGGACTCCGAGGTGTTCGGGGCGCCTCGGCCGAAGAAGCGCCCGCCGGTCAGGTGGATGGTCGCCGGCAGGGTGGTCAGGGCCCCCGCCGCGCAGACGAACATGTTGAGGGCCACCAGCAGGCCGAAGTGCCGCAGGGCGATGAGGCCGGAGAGCAGCAGCACCAGGAAGCCCAGGGCGACCGAGAGGGTGTTCACCAGGATGGCCCGCCCGGTGGTCTTGATGGTGGTCCGGATGGCCTCGTCCACCGTCGCCCCCTCGCTGATCTCCCGCTTGAAGCGGGTGAGGAAGTGGATGGTGTAGTCGATGCCGATACCGATGGTGACGCTGGCGATCATCGCCGTCGCCATGTCGAGGGCGATGCCCGCGTAGGCCATCACGCCGAAGGAGATCAGGGTGGCCATCGCGATCGGGATCATCGCCAGCAGCCCGCCGGTGAAGGAGCGGAACTGCAGCATCATCAGGGCGAGCACGAAGAGGAGGGCCAGGGCGATGGACTCGAGCTGGTTCTTCACCAGCGCGCTGTTGAGGGTGAGCAGGATCCGGTGGAGGCCGGTCTCCTCCATGGTGGTCGTGATGGGCTCGCCCTCGCCGCTCTCGTCGCTCTCCGGGGCGATCAGATCCCAGAGCTCGGCCTCGATCTCCTTCCGGGGGGCCTTCTCCCCCAGCGCGGCGGAGACCTTCTCGCCCAGGGCCGCGATGCGCGCCCGGCGGGTCTTCTGCTCGATGCGGGCGACCAGGGACTCGGCCATCATCTCGATGCCCTCGGGATCCTCGGCGGCCTCGGTGCCGGCGAGGGCCTCGGTGAGCCCGGCGGCGATGTCGGCCTCGCTCCAGGGCTTCCGGGAGAGGGCCTCGCCCAGCGCGGCCTCGGCCCGGGAGAGCTCCTCCTCGCCGAGGGCGATCTCCGCCTCCTCCGAGCCGAGGTAGGCCAGCGCCGCCGCGCGAGCGGGCGGGGGGACCTCCGCCGCGGTGACCTCGACGGCGAGGCCGGGATCGGCCAGCAGGGCGCGCAAGGTCGCGCGCCGCTCGTCGGAGAAGGGGGGCTCGCCGCTGCGGCGGCGGTGGACGGTCTCGACGCCGTCGAGGACCCAGTCCAGGCGCGCCTCGCCGGTGGGGAGCGCGCGCACGCCCTTCCCCCAGGCGGACTCGGCCAGCATCGCCTTCACCTCGGCGGCGACCTTCCCCATCACCGGGGTGTCGTGGGAGTCGACCCGGGCCGAGAGGACGCCCCGGGTGCGGCCGGAGTTCACCATCTGCTCGAGGAGCTCCTGGCCATCGAGGAAGAACCAGAGGTTGCCGACCTCGGTGCGGGTGTCCGGCACGCGCTTCACGCCGTTCATCACCTCGTTGAGGTCGGCCAGGACGTCGGCGAGGGAGGTGGGCTGCGCGGCGCCCCCCAGGGAGTCGATCTTCTGGCCGAAGCGGCGGAGGTTCTTGAGGACCCAGGGGTCCTTCATGTCGCCCTTCACGTCGATGAAGAGGGGCGCCGAGCCGCCGAAGCGGTCGTGGAGGAGCTCCTCCGACTGCCGGGGGAAGCTGTCCTCGTGGAAGTGGTTGAGCATGTTCACGTCGGTGGTGATCCGGGGAATGCCCGCCGCGCCGGCGAGGCCGGCCACCAGGGCGACGACGACCAGGAGGCCCGGCCGGTTCCTCACCTGCCGCGCGAAGTGCTCGAGGAGGTGATCGATGGCGCCGTGGACCTGCTTCTCCTCGATGGCCGGCCGGGGCGTCTTAACCGGCAGGAAGGAGAGGATCACCGGGAGCAGGGTCACCGAGGCTCCCAGGCCCAGGATCACGCCGACCGCGGTGAGCACGCCGAAGTCGCGGATGATGGTCATCGTCGCGGTGGAGAGGGTGGCGAAGCCGATGAAGGTCGTCAGGCCCGCGGCGATGATGGGCAGGGCGACGGCCCGGATGGCGGCGGTCACCACCTCGGCGGGATCGCTGCTCTGGTGGGCGTCCTCGTTGTAGCGGGACACCATGTGGATGCCGTAGGCCGATCCCACGGCCAGCAACACCACCGGCATGATCGCCGAGACCATGGTGATCGGGTAGCCGAGGTAGGTCATCAGCCCGATGGCCCAGAGGGTGGCCAGGCCCACCGTCGCCAGCGGCAGGATGACCCCCCGCAGGGTGCGGAACATCGCGAAGAGCACCCCGAGGATCACGAAGGCGACCACCGGGATGAGCAGCTTCATGTCCTCCATGATGAGGTCGTTGATGCTCACCGGGGTCATGGGCATGCCGGCGTAGTAGACCTTCACGCCCTCGGGCAGGCGGGCGTCGGTCTGCTTCATCAGCTCGCGGGAGATGAGATCCTTGCGGCCCTCCGAGCCGAGGTTGGCGACCACGAGGGCGACGGTGCCGTCCTCGGAGATGATGCCGCCCCGCACCGTCTCCTTGCCCAGGGCGCGCTCGCGCAGGGCCTTCAGGGCCTCGGGGGTCCGGGGGATCGCGTCGGGATCGACGAGCTTCACGACCTCGACCGAGTCCTCGGTGGCCTTGAAGTCCATCATGTTGGTCAGGGAGATGACCGACTCCACGCCCTCGGTGGCCTGGTAGGTCCGGGTCAGATCACGGATCAGCTCGAGCCCCTGCACCGTGAAGACGTCGTCCATCTCCAGGGCGACCATCGCCACGTGGTTGTTCCCGAAGGCCGAGCCGATCTCCTCGAAGAGGACGACGTCGGGATCGTCCTGGGGCAGGTAGCGCAGGATGTCGCTCTCGAGGCGGGCGTCCGGGAGCTGCAGCGCGGCCAGGACCGTCGCGGTCAGGGAGAGGATCACGATGAGCGCGCGCAGGCGCAGGATGGTCCGGGCGATGGAGGTCATACGTCGCTTTCCTGGCGAGTTCCCCGCAGGCCGATGGCGGTCAGGCGCAGGGCGAGATCGAGGGTCTCGAGCCCGGTCTCGATCCGGTCGGCCTCGGCGAGCATGTCCTCGATGCCCTTGAGCGAGGCGCTCAAGAGCGCCGCGACCTCTCCGGGCTGCGCGAGCCGGCAGGCCCCCTTCGCGTTCGCGGCCTCGAGCAGCCCGGTGAGGAGCTTGCGCTCGCCCTCGTAGAAGCCGCTGCGGGTCTCGACGGAGAGGCGGCCGAGCTCCTGGGCGATCTCGTCGGGGACCCCCATGCTCTCGGAGAGCGCCCGCAGGGTCGTGAAGCGCGCCCGGATCGCCGCGACGAGCGCGTCGATGGGATCCTCCACGCCGGCGGTCGCCGCCCGCATGGACTCGAGGACGTTGTCGCTGATGGCGTCCACCACGGCCGCGAAGATGGCCTGCTTGCCGTCGAAGTAGTGGTAGATGGCGGTCTTGCCCAGCCCACAGGCGCCGGCGATGGCGTCGAGGGTGGTGTGGCGGTAGCCATGGCGGGCGAAGAGGGTCGTCGCCACACCGAGGATCTCGTCTCTGCGGGTCGTGCTCATGGGGCAGGAGTATTGAACGATAAGTTCAGTTGTTCAAGCGAATTCGACCGTGTTCGATTCGATGGCGAATCCCCGGGGGTAACCGCAAGCTCTCTCCTGGCGAAGGAGAGAGCATGCAGGGAACCACCACCAGGTCCGGGGAGGAGCGCACGCGCGGGGCCGGCTCCGGCGTCCACGACCGGGCCCTGCTGGCCGAGGTCGCTCCGTCCGGGTGGCGCAACCCGGCGCCGGAGGGGCGCTACGACCTGGTCGTGATCGGCGGCGGGCCGGCCGGGCTGGTGGCCGCGCTCGGCGCCGCCGGGATGGGGCGGCGGGTGGCGCTGATCGAGCAGCACCGCCTCGGGGGCGACTGCCTGAACGCCGGCTGTGTCCCATCGAAGGCCCTGATCGCCTCCGGCCGCGCCCTGGCCGCCGCCCGCCGGGCGCCTCGCCTGGGGGTGCGCCTCGAGGGGGAGCCCCGGGCGGACTTCCCGGCGGTGATGGAGCGGACGCGGCGCCTGCGGGCCGGGCTCGCGCCGGCGGACGGGGCCGGGCGCCTGCAGGCTGCCGGGGTCGCGCTTCACTTCGGAGCCGCCCACTTCACCGGCCGCGACACGCTGGAGGTGGCGGGGCAGCGCCTTCGCTTCGGCCGGGCGCTCATCGCCACCGGCGCGCGGCCCGCCCTCCCCGCGCTCCCCGGGCTGGAGGAGGTCCTGGCCACCGGCGTCCTCCCGGTGCTCACCAGCGACACGGTCTTCGAGCTCGAGGCCCTGCCGGCCCGCCTGGCGGTGATCGGCGCCGGCGCCATCGGCTGCGAGCTCTCCCAGGCCTTCGCCCGCCTCGGCGCGAGGGTGCACCTGATCGAGGGCGGCCGGGGGCTGCTCCCGGAGGAGGAGCCCGAGCTGCGCGAGCGCCTGCGGGAGGCGCTGGCGGTTGACGGGGTGGAGCTCCACGGCGGCGGGGACGATGCCGCCCTGGAGGTGGATGAGCGGGGCGCGCGGCTCCGGCTGGGCGCAGGGGGGGAGGGGAGGGTCCTCGAGGTGGACGCCCTCCTGCTGGCCACGGGCAGGACCCCGAACGTGGAGGCGCTCGACCTCGAGGCGGCGGGCGTGGCGCGCGGCCCCGCCGGCGTCCGGGTGGACGACCACCTGCGCACCACCAACCCCCGGATCTACGCGGCGGGGGACGTCTGCACCGCGGTGCGCACCACCCACGGGGCCGACGCCATGGCGCGCATCGTGCTGCGCAACGCCCTCTTCCCCTACCTGCCCGGCAAGGCCCGCCTCTCCCGGCGGGTGATCCCCCGCACCCTCTACACCGATCCCGAGCTCGCCCGGGTGGGGCCGACCGCCGCCGAGCTGCGGGCCCGCGGGATCCGCTTCGAGACCCTGAAGGTGGACCTCGCCTCGGTGGACCGCGCCCGACTGGAGGAGGAGGAGGGGGCGCTGATCCTCCACGTGAGCCGGGGGCTGCGCGGCGGCCGGATCCTGGGGGCCTCGCTGCTGGGCGCGCAGGCCGGCGAGATCCTCCCCCTGCTCACCCTGGCCCTCACCGAGGGCATCCCCCTCCACCGCCTGGCCGGGGTGCTGCACGCCTACCCGACCCGCGCCGAGGTCATCAAGCGCGCGGCGGACGCCCACCTCCGGCGGCGCCTGCTCGACCTGCGGGACCGGATCCTGCGACCCTGGACGCTCCTCGGAATCGCTCGGCCGCTCTCGCGGCTCTCACCCCCATGATGATGACGCGCTCCCTCTCCCCGCTCGCGCTCCCCGGGGCTCGCCGATGAGCCCCCGCGCCCGGATCGCGCTCGCCCTCCTGACCCTCGGCGCGCTGATCGCGGGGGTCTTCCTCTTTCCGGTGAAGGCCTGGCTGGTCGCCTTCCTCGACTGGAGCGCCGGCCTCGGGGTGATGGCGCCGGTGATCCTCGGCGCGGCCTACGTGCCCGCCGCCGTGCTCATGCTCCCCGGCTCGGTGCTCACCCTCGGCACGGGCTTCGTCGCGGGGCTGGGGCCGGGCTTCCTGGCGGTCTGGAACGGCGCCACCCTCGGCGCGACCGTGGCCTTCCTCCTGGGCCGGACCGTGGCCCGGCCCTGGGTGGAGGCGAAGGTGAAGGACAGCCCCCGCTTCCGGGCGGTGCAGGAGGCGGTGGCCCAGCGCGGGCTGCGCATCGTCCTGCTCCTGCGCCTCTCGCCGATCTTCCCCTTCAACCTCCTCAACTACGCCCTCGGCGTCACCGGCGTGCGCCTGCGCGACTACGTGCTGGGCACCTGGCTGGGGATGATCCCGGGCGCGCTGATGTACGTCTACGTGGGCACCGCGGCCAAGGACCTCGCCGAGGTCGCCGCCGGCAAGGCCAGCGGGGGGCTCGCGACCAAGGCCTTCTTCGTCTTCGGCCTGCTGGTCACGATCGTCGTCACCGTCTGGATCACCCGCATCGCCCGCAAGGCCCTCTCGGCCGCGGTCGGGGAGGCGGCGGGGGACGCGGTCAGGGACGAGACGCTGGAGGCGGAGGCGGCCTGAAGATCTCGCCCCCGTGGATGCGCAGGTAGTCCGCGCGCGGGCCGCCGCAGCGCGGCCGCAGGGAGCAGCCGGCGCAGGTGTCGAGGAAGGCGCCGCCCTCCATCGGCGAGGTCTCCAGCAGGAAGCGATCGCCGCCCGGGCAGGCCACCATCAGCCCCAGCTCCGGCGGGTAGAAGAGCGCCCGGTGGTGGCTGGCCGGCACCGTGCACGGGGGCGTGTGGTAGGAGGTGATGAAGGCGGGGTCGTCGGAGAGCCCGAGGTCGAGGGCCTCGACCAGCCGGGCGACGACCTCCTCGATGCGGGGCACCTCGCCCGAGAGATCCTCGCCGCCCTGATCGACCGCGGAGAAGAGCCAGAGCTTGAAGCGGTGGACGCCCTCGCCGTGGAAGAAGCGGACGATCTCCGGGATCCGGTGGAGGTTGCGCTGGTAGACGAGGATGTCACCCTCGACCGGGACGTCCCGGGCGCGCAGCTCCCGCAGCCCCTTCAGGAGGTGGTCGAAGCAGCCCTCGGTGGCGGCGAGCTCGTCGTGGAGCGCGGCCTCGCTGTCCATCAGGTGGAGGCTGACCTCGGTGAGGCCCGCCGCGAGGGCGCGCTCGGTGAACTCGGGGTAGGCGAAGAGCATGCCGTTGGTCTGCAGCTTCAGGTCCCGGTAGCCGAGCTTGCGGGCAGCGCGGAGCAGATCGAAGAGGTCGCGGCGCAGGGTGGGATCGCCGCCGCCCATCCAGAGGCCGGTGGCGCCCTCCAGCCGGCCGGCCTTCATCGTGGCGAAGGCCTCCCGCGAGTCCATCCCGGGCAGGGTGTCCGAGACCGAGAAGCAGCCCAGGCAGCGGTTGTTGCAGCGGTAGTCGGCGACCAGCTCGAGCCAGCGGAGACGGCCCATCGGCGCCGCCTAGCTGGCCGAGAGGCCGATGAGGTCGAGGTGGAGCATCTTCTCCAGGGTGCGCAGGGTCTCCAGCTCCCGCAGGGGAGAGGTGAGCACCAGGGTGCCGATGGCCATGCCCCCCTCGATGCGCTCGTAGAGCTCGCGCTCGGTGGCGGTGAGGCCCGCGGCGCCGCCGCGGCCGGCGTGGGAGATGCGGTAGATCGTGAGCTCGCTGACGAAGGTCTGGCGCAGCTCGTCGAGCTGCCGGCCGGACACGTCGTCGAGGAGGGCGCGGAGGCGGGCGTCGCTGGGGTCGGTGGCGAGGACCGTCTCGAGCACGTGCCGGGCCTCGTCGTACTGGCCGGCGGTCGCCAGCTGCATGGCCTGGGCCGTGAGCTGCCCGACCGGGTCGGCGCCGGCGTCGGCGCCCTCGACGCGCAGGGCGCCGAGGCGGACGAGGTCGTGGACGCGCCGCAGGATGGCCGAGCGGGAGAGGGCGAAGCTCACCCGCACCTGGCCGAGGGTCAGGCCGCGCTGGGCGCAGCGCAGCAGGATCCTCCCGAGGCCGCTCACCCCCGCGGCGGCGGCGGCGTCGGCGATGTGCAGGCCGGCCGACTCGTCGGGGTAGGCCGCCTCCACCTGGGGCCACTCGTCGCGGTGGCGCATCCCCTCGTGGACCAGCTGGCGCACCGGGATCTCCACCTGCACGGCCCCCTCCGGATCGGGGACGCCGGGCTCGAAGACGAAGGTGCCGTCGTCCTCGAGGAAGAGGTCGAGGAGGCGCTCGTGGGCCTCGAGCGGGTCGGGGAGCTCCAGCCAGGGCTCGTCCGCGGCCCGGGGCTTGAGGCGGGCGATGACGTCGGTGCCGGCCGGCGCCGGGGAGGCGGCGGTGATCAGCCGGCCGTCCACGTGCATCCAGACCTCGTGCCCCTCGCGGTTGAGCACCAGCAGGCCGCTGCGGCTGCTCAGGTCGATCCACTGAAGGACCTCCGCGAGAGGCATGGTGTCCAGCTCACCCCGTAGCATCGATCCCCTCTCTTCGCCGGCCGGACCCGTGGTACCGTGGCGGCGTGTCTCGTATCAATCCACTCTCCCGAGAGATCTCGGCCAAGATCGTCTACTACGGTCCCGGGCTCTCCGGAAAGACGACGACTCTACAGTACATCCACGACCACGTCCGTCCAGCCCAGCGCGGGGAGATGATCTCCCTGGCCACCGAGGGCGATCGGACGATCTTCTTCGACTTCCTGCCCCTCTCCTTCGAGCGGGTCCGGGGGATGTCGGTGAGGCTCCAGCTCTACACGGTGCCCGGCCAGGTCTACTACGCGGCCACCCGGAAGCTGGTCCTCAACGGCGCCGACGGCGTGGCCTTCGTCGCCGACAGTCAGCCCGCGGCCATCGAGCGCAACCGGGAGTCCCTCCAGGACCTCTCCGAGAACCTCGCCGAGCTGGGCTACGACCTGGCCAGCTTCCCCTTCGTCATCCAGTACAACAAGCGCGACCTGCCCACCGTGATGTCGGTCGAGGAGCTCGACGCCGAGCTGAACACCGGGGCGCACAAGGTCCCCACCTACGAGACCTGCGCCACCGTGGGCACCGGGGTCTTCCCGGCGCTCAAGGAGATCGTCCGCCTCACGATCCGCGACCTGAAGGAGCGGCGGGAGGCCGCCGCCCGGGCGCCGCGCGAGGCGACCTTCGACGAGGTCGAGCCGGGCGAGGGCATGCTCTCGGCCGGCCTGGCCCTGGCGGCGCAGGCGATGGAGGCCGAGGCGGCCAACGAGGCCGAGGCCGCGCGGCCCGCGCCGCCGCTGCCGCCGGAGGGTGTGGCCGAGCCCGAGGCCGCCACCGAGGACCGGGGCAGCATGACCCCGGGGGTGAGCTTCGCCTCCTGCTTCGAGGGGCCGACGCGCGACGTGGTGCAGGTCCTCGAGGCCCACATCATCGAGAAGCGCTGGGCGCCCGCCGTCCGGCTGGCGGCCCAGCTGGTCCACGAGATCCTCGAGGGGCTGCCCGGGGCCACCGAGGCCGACGGTCCGACCGCCCGGGCGGTGGCCCTCGGCCTCGACGGGCGGGAGTTCCTCCGGCTCTCCCGCCTCGCCAGCACCCCCGACGAGGCGGTGCAGCAGGCCGACGCGCTCTTCGCCCTCCACCAGGTGGTCGCGGCGCGGCTGAAGGTCCGCTCGCTCTGAAGCGACGCTCGGTCCGAAGCGACGATCAGGGTAGGGGGCTCGGCTCGGCGAGGAGGGTCGCGAGGACCTCCGGATCCGAGGTCGGCAGCTCGCAGGTCCGACCCCGGCAGACGTAGGCGGTCGCCCGGCCCTCGAGGGCGTTCCTCCCGGCGAGGAGGGGCAGGCGTCGGGCCAGGGCCTCGACCCGCTCCTCGGCGACGACGAGGAGGCTGCGGTTCGGCAGGTAGGTGCGGCGCAGCCGGGCGAGCAGCGCCTCGCCGGGATCGCCCTCGGGGAGGACCACCACGACCTCCGTCACCCGGTCCAGGCGGCGCTCGAGCGCGGCGCCCAGGAGGGGGACCGCCGGGCCGGCCTCGCGCAGCAGGCTCGCCTGGCCGCAGAGGATCCCCTCGGCCCGCGCGAGGTGCGACGGGTCCTGGAGCAGGTCCGCCAGGCGCAGGTGCAGGAGGGCGGCGACCGAGTTCCCCGAGGGCAGGGCGCCGTCGTAGTCGGGCTTCTCGCGGGTGATCAGCGCCTCGTGCCGCGCGCCGGTCTGGAAGTAGCCGCCGGCCTCGTCGTCGCCGAAGCCCGCCTCGAGGCCGCCGAGGATCGCCTCCGCCTCCTCCAGCCACGCGGGCTCGCCGCTGGCCTCGAAGAGATCGAGGAGCCCCTGGGCGAGGAGAGCGTGGTCGTCGAGGAAGGCCGGGCCGCTCCGGCGCTCGCCGGTGAGCGAGTGCAGGAGCTCTCCCTCGACCCGCGCCTCGTCGAGGAGGCGGCGGGCGCAGCGGCGTCCGGCCTCGAGGTAGTCCTCCCGCGCGAGGGCGAAGCCCGCCCGGGAGAGCGCCGAGAGGACGAGCCCGTTCCAGGCCACCAGGATCTTCTCGTCCCGCCGCGGCGCCGGGCGGCCCGCCCGGGCCTCCAGCAGCTTCAGGCGCAGCGGCTCGAGGCGCCGGTGGAGCGCCTCCGGCTCCAGCCCCAGCTCCCGGGCCAGGGCCTCCCGGGGCCGGGGCCGGTGCAGCACCGAGCGGCCGTCGAGGTCGCCCCCCTCGCGCACGCCGAAGGCGCGGGCCACCAGCGCGGCGTCCTTGGCCGGCAGGAGGGCCTCGAGCTCGGCCGGGGTCCAGGTGAAGAAGGCGCCCTCCTCGAGCGCCCCGTGCGGGTCGAGGCTGTCGGCGTCCGTGGCCGCGTAGAAGGCCCCTTCCGGGGCCTGCATCTCGCGCAGCAGGTAGTCGAGGGTGTGCTCCACCACCTCCCGGAAGCGGGGCTCGCCGGTGAGCTGCCAGGCCTCCAGGTAGGTCAGGGCCAGCTGCCCGTTGTCGTAGAGCATCTTCTCGAAGTGAGGGACGCGCCAGCGCTCGTCGACGCTGTAGCGGTGGAAGCCTCCGCCGAGCTGATCGTTCAGGCCGCCGTCGGCCATCGCCCGCAGGGTGTGGACCACCTGCTCGAGCAGCCGCGGGTCACCGGTCCGCCGGTGGAAGCGCATCAGGAGGTCGAGGGTCACCGGCCGGGGGAACTTCGGCGCCCGGCCGTGGCCTCCGTGGATCGCGTCGTAGGAGAGGGCGATCCGCGCCACGGCCTCGCGCAGGGCGCCGGCGTCGGGCAGGGCCTCGGGCGGGCGGGGCGCGGCCCGGGCGACGAGGTGGGCGGTGAGCTCGCCGGCGGCCCGGGCGATCTCCTCGCGCTGCTCGCGGTAGTCGCGGGCCAGGTGCTCGAGGAGCTCCTCCAGCCCCATCCGCACCCCGCGGACGCCGGCCCGGGGCGGGAGGTAGGTGGCGGCGAAGAAGGGCTGCCCCTCGGGGGTGAGCACCACCGTCATCGGCCAGCCCCCCTGGCCGCGCAGGGCCATGACCGCGGCCATGTAGGTGGCGTCCACGTCGGGGCGCTCCTCCCGGTCGACCTTCACCGCCACGTACTCGCGCGCCAGGAGGGCGGCGATGGCCTCGTCCTCGAAGCTCTCGTGCTCCATCACGTGGCACCAGTGGCAGGTGGCGTAGCCCACCGAGAGGAAGATCGGGCGGTCCAGGCTCCGGGCCCGCTCGAAGGCCTCCTCCCCCCAGGGGTACCAGTCCACCGGGTTGTGGGCGTGCTGGAGGAGGTAGGGGCTCGACTCGTGGATCAGGCGGTTGGAATGCGCGGGCTCGTGAGAGGCCATGCGGGGCAGATCTAGGCCCCCCGTCGACCTCGGACCAGCAGGCGCCGCAGCAGACCCCAGAGGCCGCGGGGCGCCGGCCGGGGTTCGCACCCGGGGGGGTGCCGGATCTCCCGCGGGGTCTGGCCACCGCCCTCGAGGTGGGGCGGCTTGGCCAGGCCGGGGTGTTCGGCCGCCGCCAGGCACTCGGCCACGACCCCCACCGGGTAGCCGAAGAAGGGCGAGGTGGGATCGGCGGCGAGCTTCGCCGGATCGTCCTCGTACCTCGGCTCGGGGAGGGGCCTCCCGAAGATCTTGGCCAGCGAGCGGCGGGGGTCGTCGGCGGGCTCCCGGAGCACCTCGGTGAGGCGCTCGAGCTCCAGCGGGGCGTCATGGGGGATCAGCGAGGGATCGAGGTGGTCCCGGTGGATCGCGTCGTAGCCCACCGGGAGCCCGGCGCAGGCCTCGCCGCCGGGGCAGCTCTCGCAGGGCGCCCGCGGCAGGTCCCCGGGGATCAGGCTCAAGCGCAGGTTCTCGGGCGGGGCGGGCTGATCGCGGCGCAGGCACTCGGGGAGGTTCGCGAGGAAGAACATCCGCCCGGGGTGCTTCCGGGCGGTCTCGCAGGCCACCCGGTAGACTCCCGAGAGGGGGGGCTGGAAGGCCTCGGCGAGGCCGATCTGGGTGGTGGCGTTGGGCAGGAGGGTGAGGGGCTCATCCGGCCCGAGGGCCTCCGCGTAGAGATCGACGATCTCGCTCAAGCGCAGGTAGTTCGCCCGCATCAACAGCACGTTCGGCATCAGGGTCAGGCCGAGCCGGCGGCACTGCTCGATGAGGCGGCGCTTGGCGTCCGCCACGCCCTCCCCGTCGCAGAAGAGGTCGGCGGAGGCGCGGTCCCAGGCGAAGAGGGAGAGCCGGACCTCGTCGAGGCCGGCGTCGACCAGGGCCTGGAGCAGGGCCGGATCGCTGATCCGCACGCCGTTGGTCACGATCGCCTGGTGCTCGATGCCCCGGCTGCGGGCGTAGGCGAGGGCCTCGGGGAGGGGCGCGAAGGTGCCCGGCTCGTGGTCCCCGGCCCCCCAGACCACCTCGGTCACGCCCTCCTCGACGGCGCGGTCGATCTGCTCGCGGAGGGAGGCCAGCGCCTCGGCGTCCACGGGGGGCACCTGCTCCCGGAAGTAGGAGACGCAGAAGACGCAGCGCAGGTCACAGGGACCGGGGGCGGTGAGGAATGCGACCTTCGGGGCTGCGGGCATGGCAGGAGAATAGTATCCTCCCGCCGCCCGGCACGAGGGGTGCCGTGGGTGTCCTCGAACGAAGGAAGGCACGATGCGCCAGCGATGGTTCCTGCTCCTGCCCGTGGCTCTCGGGCTCGCCGCCTGCGAGCCCTGGTCCGACGTCCTGAAGGAAGAGCTGGTCGATGCGCCGATCTTCAGGGCGCTGAGCGTCGACGAGCCCACCAGCGTGCCCGGCCACCTGCGGGTGATGACCTGGAACGTGAAGTACGGCGGCGGCCGCCTCGACTTCTTCTTCGACGGCTGGGGGGACCGCACCGAGATGAGCCTGGACGAGGTCCGGGCCAACCTCGAGGCGAACTACCAGCTCATCGAGGAGGTGAAGCCCGACATCCTGATGGTCCAGGAGATCGAGGTGAACTCGCGCCGCTCGGCCTACGTGGACATGGTGCAGGACCTCCTCGACAACACCTCGATGAACTACGGCGCCTACTACCCGGTCTGGGACACCCGCTACGCGCCGGACGAGGCCTTCGGTCGGGTCGAGATGGGCAACGCCATCTTCTCGCGCTTCCCGATCACCGAGGCCCAGCGCCACCGCTCCGCCGACCGCACCGATCAGGCCTTCTACGAGGACTACTTCCTCCTCCACCGGGGCATCGGCCGCGCCGTCCTCGACGTGGGCGGCCGGGAGCTGGCCGCGTGGGTGGTGCACGCCGAGGCCTACGACGACGACGGCACGAAGAAGAAGCACGTCGACCAGGCCCTGGAGCTCTTCACGGCCGAGACCCTGCCGGCGGTGATCGGCGGCGACTTCAACAACCTGCCCCCGGGCACCGTGAAGACCGAGGCCTTCAACGACGACCCGCCCGACCTGGTGGGGACCCGCTACGAGACCCCGCCCTACGAGCTCGACGCGATGGACGGCTTCTTCACCCCGGACTTCCTTCCGGCGATCGACACCGCCCGCTACGGCACCGCCGTGGCCTCCCAGGAGCGCTACTACACCCACACCGTCATCGGCCCGGCCCACACCGGCACCGACGGCGAGCCCGCCTTCTGGAACCGCAAGCTCGACTACCTCTTCATCAAGAACGCCGATCGCTGGATCCCGGCGACGACCGACGTCATCCAGGCCGCCGGTCGCGGGCCGGTGGACATCGCCGTGACCGTCGATCCGATGGAGCTCTCCGACCACTGCCCGGTCGTCGGCAACTGGGAGCCCGCGCCATGAAGAAGCTCGCAACCGCTCTGGCGCTCGCCGGCGCCCTCGTCCTCCCCGCCGCGGCCCTCGCCGAGGCCCTGCCGGCCCGGGAGACCGCCCACCCCCTGGGGAAGAACCACGGTGAGGTCGGTATCTTCAACGAGCTGCAGTGGGGGCTCACCGACGAGCTGTCGATCGAGGCGCACCCGATCCTCTTCCTCGCGGGCGACTTCCACGCCACCCTGCGCTTGCGCCACGCCGAGGTCGCCGGCTGGACCCTCTCGGGCGAGTACGGGCTGGCCGTGCCGACCCTGGGGATGCGCCTGACCCAGAACCTGGGCTTCGCCAGCCCCTTCTTCCCGACCTGGGAGGACTCCGACAACAAGGTCGGCCTCTTCGTCGTGCCCCACGTGGGCCTGCTGGCCTCCTCGGGGAAGCCCACCGGCGCGGTGATCACCGCCCGGGCGGACCTCACCGTCGGGGTGCCCCTGGGGCAGAACGATGCCCTGCCGGTCGACTCGGTCTTCGCGCCCCTCGAGCTGGTGATGGCCCCGATGCTCACCGGCTTCCGGCTGCGGATCGGCGGCGGCTACGACCACCCCCTGATGGACTGGCTGCGCCTGCGCGGGCAGGTGAACCTCTTCGTCACCGGCAAGCACCCGGAAGGCTACGCCCAGCTCTCGACCTTCTTCCTCGAGCTCTACGCCGGGGTGGATCTCCGGGTGACGACCAACACCCGCTTCACCCTCGGGGTGAAGATGTTCAACTGGGATCAGCACGCGACGAAGGTGAAGGTCGGCGCCGACGGCTACGCCACGCGGGAGCACGTCCGCTCCACCGACTTCTGGCCCACGATCGACTTCATCTGGCGCTGGTAGCTTTGCGTTACAATCGGTCCCGATGATCCGGACCGGCCCGCTCTCGATCGCCCTCGCCGCGCTCCTCCTGCTCCCCGCCTGCGGGCCGGAGGGAGGGGGCGACGATGGGGGCTCGGGGATGGACAACCCCTGGGTGCGGGACGGCGGCGCCCCCGACGGCAGCAGCGACGGGGGGCTGCCGGATGGCAGCAGCGACGGCGGTGGGCTCACCCCCGGCGTGGACAGCGACGGCGACGGCCTCGACGACGTCTGGGAGGACGCCGCCGGGATGCCCGGGGTCCTCGACTGGGACCTGGCGGACACGGACGGCGACGGCACCCCCGACGGAGACGAGGATCCGGACGGCGACGGGCTGACCAACCTGGAGGAGTTCGCCCTCTCGCGCCTGACCTCCTCGCCGGCCGGCCACGCGCCGGACCCCACCCGGATCGATCTCGTGGTCGAGCTCGACGCGATGGACGCCCGGGCGCTCTCCGACGCGATCCTCGCGGAGGCGGTGGCGGCCTACGACGCCGCGCCGCTGGTGAACCAGCTGGGCGTCGAGGGGATCGGCCTCACGATCTACCGGGACCAGGAGTCGATCCCGGTGCGGGCCTTCGATGGCGCCTTCGCCCCGCGCCACGCCCTCCTGGCGGACAACGGTCCGCGCTTCGGAGATCAGGCCGATCCGCCCATCCCCTACGGCAAGCTGATCCACGTCGTCGTCGCGACCCAGCGCACCGACCTCCCCACCCGGGGAGGCGAGGTGGTGACCGACGGGAACGACGTGCTGACGAACACCGGGGTGATCCTCTACCCGGACGCCCTCGCCCCCCTCCACCCGGCCTGCGACGGCCTGGGCGATCCGCCGATCACCCTGGACGAGGCCATCACTGCCACCTTCGTCCACGAACTGGGGCACACCCTCATGCTCGGCCACGAGACCGACCTGAACGGCGGGGTGAACGACTACAACATCATGGCCGTGCCCGGCTCGTGCGGAGAGGCCCAGCGGCGCTTCCACGGCCTGGGCAACACCGACCCCGACCTCGGCAACACCGAGGCCGTCGCCGCGCCGCGCTTCTCGGTGGAGGCGGCCGCCCTGATGGACTTCACCCAGATCCTCTCGGTGCACCGGGCCACGATGGGCGGAGGCGGCGACGGCTTCGAGATGTAGCGGCGGTCCTAGAAGTGAGCCATGACGCCGAGGGAGGCGCCCTGGCCGAGCCCGAGGCCGAGGTTCAGCCACCGGGTGGTGATGGCCTCGGTCTCGCTGCGGGTCGTGGTCGGCGTGCCGCCGGCGCTGTTCTCGATGGTGGTCTCACCGCGCACGGAGGTCCACCGGAAGACCGTCAAGCCCAGCGTGTACTCGGCGTAGAGCGAGAAGCTCTCGTGGACGCGCCAGCTGATCCCGGCGAGGCCCTCGAGGCCGACCCCCCAGGAGCTGGTGCGGTCGTTCACCTGGGTCACCTGGTCGGTCACGCTCACGTCGTCGGTGTAGCGCAGGGCCGAGTGGCTCATGTCGACGAAGAGGCCGACGCCGGCGAAGGGCGCCACCTTCCGGCGGGAGAGCCGCCGCACGAGGTCGGCGCCCACCGAGGCCCCGAAGTAGTCCGTCGGGCCGCTGATGGTCAGCTGGTAGTCGGTGACCGTGGTGTTGCCGGTGATGGTGGTCACCCGCTCGACCCGCACCGGGTTGGTGATGCGGGTGACGTCCAGGCCCAGGCGCAGCCCCCAGACCTCGCCGAGGTCCAGCAGGTAGCCGAAGCCGTAGCCCCGGTGCTCGTCGAGGATCGCCCCGCTGGTGAAGACGTTGTTGAGGTTGAAGAGGAGGGCGGCCCCGACCATCTCGTCGGCCGGCGCCTCCTCGCTCTTCTTCGCCACGACGGCCGCCGCCGGCTCGGGCTCGGAGGCCGGCGCCTCCTTCGGGGCCTTCGGGGGAGGGGCGTCAGCGGTCGCCTCGACCGTCTGCACCGTCACCGGGTTCTGTTCGGCCAGCGCCGGGAGGGCCACGAGCAGGCAGCCCACCATCAACACCCTGGAAAAGGATCGCATCACTCGCCTCCTTGGCAGGGTTCCGGTCAGGGCGCCGCCCGGACGTGGATCTCGGTGTCGACCACCGGCCAGCCGCCGGTGTTCCGCAGGGGGACGTTGTCGAGGTCGGTGCAGCTCCCGGCCGAGGCACCCCTCGGTCGCAGGCTCACGCCCCAGAACTCGACGTAGAGGGCGTCGCCCGCGTCGTCGTTCTCGGTGTCGAAGGCGAGGGTGAGCTCCGTGTTCCCGGCGCCCAGGGTGGCGGTGACCGGCGTCACGGGGTGGGGAGAGGTCACGGTGCCGTCGAAGTCGGTGTCGACGTTGGTGTGGCGCCCGGTGGTGTTGCTCCACCCGTGGTCGGCGTCGGTGCTGCAGAGCTCGACCGCGAAGGGGAAGGTCACGACCAGCTCGGCGTCGAAGCCCTCGTCCTCGTTGTTCACGGTCAGCGCCACCGGCGTCAGGGTCGGCCGGGAGAGGAAGACCACGATCTCCTGGACCTGCTGCCCGACCGTCACCGTGCGGTTGGAGACCGGGACCAGGTAGACGCCGTCGGCGTCGAGGGCGCCGAAGACGTCGATCTCGTAGCGCCCGTTCATGATGAGGGTGTCGAAGCCGAAGGTCGCCTTGCCGTCGACGCCGCTGGTCGCGCCGAGGGTGGGGGGCAGGATGCCCATGTTCGGCGCCAGCGGGCTGTCGATGTCGATGACCGCGCTGACCGACTCCAGGGAGACCATCACCGTGGCGTCGGGCACCGGGGCCCCGTTGGTGCCGTCGTAGACCGACACGACGAGGTCGGCCGGCACGGTGCCCACGGGGTACATCAGGACGTTGTTGAACTCGTAGTCGAGCGCGTCGCCGCGGGTCAGCGAGCCGTTGCGGGTGAAGGTCCGCATCGCCCGGAAGTCCGTGTAGCCCTCGGCGCTGACCAGCACCCGGAAGGAGCCCGCCGGGATGCCGTAGACCGTGTAGAAGCCGTTGTCGTTGTTGGCGTCCAGATAGTGACGGCCCACCTGGATCCGCATCGTGGCGTCCGTGATCAGCGTCCCGGTCAGGCCGTCGACCACCTGCGCCTCGAAGACGTTCACCCCGTTGTCGAACAAGGGACGATCGGTGAGATCGATCTGAGTTCCGGTGTTGCAGCCGGAGACCGCCAGCAACAGCGCCAGGACGAGTCCTCTACCCCTCCCCATCATCTCGGCACTCCTTTGCCCGGGTGTTCCCGGGCGTGCTATCTGTGGAATCAACACGTTCAGGGAAGCACCAATAGTAGCCGAATGCAAGCTCCCGGCTGCCTCCCGCGGGCCGGAGCATCACCAATTGAGGGGCGACGCGCCGGCAGGTGCGTCGGGGGTCTCGTGATGAGCCAGTCGATCCGTTTCGGAGTCGCGTTTCTCTTCCTGTCGTCGCTGCTGGTGGGCTGCCCCGGTGAGCCGACCCCGGACTGCGTCGACGCCGACGGTGATGGCCGGGGGGCGAACTGCGACGAGGGCCCCGACTGCAACGATGCCGACCCGCTCCACTTCAGTGACTGCTTCACCTGCGCCGACCCCGACGGCGACGGCTTCGGGGCCGGCTGTGACCCCGGCGCGGACTGCGACGAGACGGACGGCAACCACTGGGCCGACTGCGGGGCCTGCACGGACGCCGATGGCGACGGCCGGGGCGGTGGCTGTGACCGCGGCGCGGACTGCGACGACGACGCGCCGAGCGCCTGGGAGGCCTGCGGCACCTGCACCGACGCCGACCTCGACGGCAGCTGGGCGGGCTGCGACGCCTACGTGGGGATCGCCGGCCCCGACTGCGACGACGCCGACCCCGACAACTGGTTCGGCTGCGCCACCTGCGTGGACGCGGACGGTGACGGCGAGTATGCGGGCTGCGATCACTACGGCAGCGTCGCCGGGCCCGACTGCGACGACGGCAACCCGGACGCCTGGGACAGCTGCGCCACCTGCACCGACGCCGATCGGGATGGCTGGTGGGCGGGCTGTGATGCCTACGGGAGCGTCAGCGGTCCGGACTGCAACGACCGTGATGCCCTGCACTGGCAGGACTGCGGGACCTGCTCCGACCTCGACTTCGACGGCTATGGCGCCGGCTGCGACCTGGGCGCCGACTGCGACGACACCAACCCCAACAACTTCTCGAGCTGCGGGAGCTGCGTCGACGTCGACGGGGACGGCCGGTACATCGGCTGCGACGCCTACGCGACGGTGGCGGGCCCCGACTGCGACGACGCGCGCCCCGAGACCTGGAGCACCTGCGAGGTCTGCGTCGACCAGGACGCCGACGGCGCCTACGGCGCCTGCGATGCCTACGTCGGCGGCATCTTGGCCGACTGCAACGATCGCAACCCCAACGCCTGGGGCTCCTGCACCACCTGCCGGGACGACGACCACGACGGCCAGTACGCGGGCTGCGACGCCTACGTCACCGTGGCGGGGCCGGACTGCTCCGACGCCGACCCCAACGTCTTCTCGTCCTGCGGCGCCTGCCTCGACGCGGACGGCGACGGCTGGTTCGTGGGCTGCGACGCCTACGTGACCGTCGACGGTCCCGACTGCGACGATCAGGCCAGCGACCACTGGCAGGACTGCGGCCTCTGTCAGGACGCGGACGGCGACGGCTACGGGGCCGCCTGCGACATCGGCGCGGACTGCGACGAGGGCGATCCCGCCCACTGGGCCGACTGTGGCCTCTGCCAGGACGGCGATGGTGACGACCGCGGCCCCGGCTGCGACCTGGGCGTCGACTGTGACACCCTCGACCCCAACGTCTGGGCGGCCTGCGGGACGTGCCGCGACCTCGACGGCGACGGCGCCTACGGGGGCTGCGACGCCTACGTGACGGTCGCCGGCCCGGACTGCGACGACACCGATCTGAACGCCTGGACCACCTGCGCCACCTGCCAGGACACCGATGGCGACGGCTGGTGGGGGGCCTGTGACGCCTACACCACCGTCACCGGCCCGGACTGCGACGAGACCAGCGTCGCCCACTGGGACGACTGCCTCGTCTGCACCGACGCGGATCAGGACGGCTACGGCGACCAGTGCAACCTCGGCGGAGACTGCGACGACGGCGCCCCCGCGCACTGGAGCGACTGCGGGGTCTGCGTGGACCTCGACCTCGACGGCTACGGCACGGGCTGCGACCTGGGGGTCGACTGCGACGACGGTGATCCGCAGCGCAACGCCGGTGCGGTGGACGACACCTGGGACGGGATCGACCAGGACTGCAGCGGCTTCGACGGCCCCGGGCTCTACGACGACTTCGACACGGGCGCCACCAACGCCGCGGTGTGGTCCTCCCTCACCGGCGACGGCGCCATCAACGCGACCTACTCCTACTCCTCGAGCTACTCGCTGAACATGGGGGGCGGGAGCGCGACCCTCACCAGCAACACCCTGGACACCAGCACCTGCGCCACGCTGGTCTGGTCCTACCGGGTCAAGCGCGGCCCGGAGTCGCCCGACAGCGGAGACTACCTGATGCTCCAGTACTTCGATGGCGTCACCTGGGTGCAGGCGGACTACCTCGCCGGCAACAGCGGCACCGACGCCAGCTTCAGCCTCCGGAGCGGCACCCTGAGCGGCGCCAGCGTCTCCCACCCGGCCTTCCAGGTGCGCTTCACCACCCGGGGCTCCGGCACCGGCACCGACGACTTCTACATCGACGACTTCTTCGTCGGCTGCGCGGTCGACACCGACGGCGACGGAACCTACGACGGCCTGGACTGCGCGCCCCTGGACGGCGCCCACTGGAACGACTGCGCCACCTGCCTCGACCCGGACGGTGACGACCGGGGCGCGGGCTGCAACCTCGGCGCCGACTGCGCCCCCGACGATGGCCTGCACTGGGCCGACTGCGGGCTGTGCACGACGGACACCGACGGCGACGGGCGAGGCGGGCCCACCTGCGACCTGGGGCCGGACTGCGACGAGAGCAGCCCGCTGCACTGGGCCGACTGCGGGCAGTGCACCACGGACACCGACGGCGACGGGCGCGGGGGCCCCACCTGCGACCTGGGGCCGGACTGCGACGAGTCCTCCGCCAGCCACTGGGCCGACTGCACGACCTGCCTCACCGACACCGACCTCGACGGCTACGGGCTCGGCTGCGACCTGGGCCCCGACTGTCTGGAGGGGGACGCCAGCTACAACCCGGAGGCCAGCGACACCTTCGGTGACGGCAACGATCAGAACTGCGACGGCGTGGACGGGGTGCTCACGGTGACCACCCACTCCCTCTCCCCGGCCCTCGCGATCCCCTACACCGGCGCGGCCATCGGCTGCGGCGCCGCGAACGCGGTCTCGAGCAGCCTGGTGACGACCGATCTCGGGTCGATCCTCGACGTCGACGTCACCCTGGACATCACCCACACCTACGACTCCGACCTCGACATCTTCCTCGAGTACGACGACGGGGTGAACCCCCCCATCTGCGTGGAGCTCTCCACCGACAACGGCGGCTCCCTCGACAACTACTCGGGGACGATCTTCGACGACGAGGCCAGCACGCCCATCTTCTCGGGGACCCCGCCCTTCACCGGCCGCTACCGGCCCGAGGGCCTGCTCTCGAGCCTCGACGGGCAGAGCGAGGCGGCCACCTGGACCCTCTGGGTGAGCGACGATCTCTCGGGCTTCACCGGGACCCTCTGGAGCTGGGGCCTGACCATCGAGGCCGGGCGCTAGCCCCGCGTTCCGGGTCAACAGGATCTGGGCTCCAGGGGCCCTTCTTGCTAGGGTCGCCGGCTTCCAACGCGCCCTTCGAGAAGGAGAGTCCCATGTCCGATTTCATCAAGCACCTGCTGGTCTTGGCCCTGCCCGCCTCCGGAAAGTCCGAGGCGCGGAAGTACATGGCCTCGCTCTCCCCGGAGCAGTGCCGGGAGACCTTCCACATCGGGCCCACCGTGCAGCTCGACGACTACCCCTACGTCGAGTTCATGCGGGAGGTCGACGAGGTCACCGACAAGATCCTCCACCTCGGCTGCATCTTCTTCGAGGATCACGATCGCTCCTTCGCCGACGAGCACGAGTGGGGCACCCTGGTCGAGCTGCTCAACGAGGACTACGCCGACCTGGTGGCCCAGAAGGACACCACCTCGGACCACCCGGCCCTCGACCTCTTCGCGCGGATCGACGCCGCCCAGCAGCGCGCCGGCGCCAAGATCAAGCTCGGCCGCCTGCCCCAGGACGTGCTCGACGTGATGGACGTGCAGCTGGACAAGGCGGCCCGCAAGGTGAACGACCACAAGGTCGCCCTCTGCAAGGCCGGCCTGAAGGCGGACGAGACCCTGGTCATCGAGTTCGCCCGGGGCGGCCCCGAGGGCCCGATGCCGCTGGATCCCCCCTTCGGCTACGCCTACTGCGTCAGCCGCCTCTCCCCCCAGATCCTGCGGGAGGCCGCGGTGCTCAACGTCTGGGTCGATCCCGAGGAGTCCCGCCGCAAGAACTTCGCGCGCGCCGTGCCACCCCCGGGGGTCGATGACACCTCGATCTACCACGGGGTCCCGCTCTGCGTGATGCTCGACGACTACGGCTGCGACGACATGGAGTGGCTGCTGGAGACCTCCGGCAAGCCCGACCACATCCGCATCGACGCCCACGGCGAGACCTTCATGCTGCGCACCGCCCGCTTCGACAACCGGGACGACAAGACGACCTTCGTGCGCGAAGAGCCCTGGGACGACGCCGACGTGAAGACGATCCACGACGAGCTGAAGCGCGCCATGGACCTCCTGATCGGGGAGTAGGCTGCCCGCGAGGTGTTCTCGGGGACAGCAAGGACGAATAGCCAGAGGAGAGAGGGAGGCGCCGTGGCGGACCTGAAGGCACTCATCAAGGACATCAACGACGGGCTCCGCAAGGGGCAGAACCAGTTCTTCGGCGGCAAGTTCGACGAGGCCTACGCCCTGCTCGACGGGGTCGAGGCTGCCCTGGCGCAGGCCGCGCAGGTCGATCCGGACGACTTCCAGGTCAAGCAGGGCACCAACAAGGCCGCCAAGCTGCGCAAGGACCTGGACAAGCGCACGGGGAAGGCGACCTCCGGGCCGCTCTCCACCCAGGCGCTGCCCACGCCTCCTCCGGCCGCGGGGCCCGCGAAGTCCACCCAGGCTCCGCCTCCCCCGGTGAAGGCGGCCGCCGCTCCGGCCGGTGAGGCCGCCACCCCGTCGGCGGCCGCCGCCGCGCCGGCGAGGCTCCCCGGGGGGGTGAGCAAGCGCATCCAGGACACCCGCGACTTCCTGGCGCGCGGCAAGCTCGACTACGCCCGCAACACCCTCGAGGAGATCGAGCGGATGTATGCCGGGCAGTTCGACGACCAGGACCCCGACTATCAGGACGTCCGGCGAGCCTACGACGAGGCCCTCGCCGCCGCCGAGCAGGCCGGGGCCGAGGCTGCGGCCGCTGCCGAGGCCAGCGCCGAGGCCGAGGCTGGCCGCAGAGCGCTCGAGGAGGAGTGGGGAAGCCGCTTCCAGGCGTTGACGACCTTCGGGCACCGCACCGGGAACGCCTCGGAGCTGATGGAACAGCTGCAGCGCTTCGAGGCCGCCCTGCCGGTGGTCGAGGCCTACCGGGCGGCCGAGGCCTTCGAGGCCGCCCCCCACATCCAGGCGAAGATCGACGAGGTCTCGGCGGCCGTCGATGCCTGGCCGGCCTTCTTCGAGGAGAGCAAGCAGCGCTTCCTGAAGGCCTGCCTGGACGAGATCGAGAGCCGCTCGACGCAGCTGGACCGGCCGGTGGAGGGCAAGCCCTCCTTCATCAGCGAGAAGAACCTCGAGATCCTCGCGGCCTTCCCCGATCAGTATGCGCCCGCCTTCGCCGAGGATGGGCCCGAGCGGCAGGCCATCGCGGCCGCGATGGAGGCCCTCCGGGAGAAGAACCTCGCCAACCGGCGGGAGCGGGCCAAGCTCATCACGCTGCGCGAGGACGTCTACCCCGGCGAGGACGCCGGCGAGATCAAGGGCTGGTGCACGCAGCTGGCCATGAAGCACGCGGGCACCGAGGAGGTGCTGCGGGTGAACCTGGTCAAGGACGACTGGGCGGAGAAGACCGGCTGGGAGGATGGCTCGGGGGAGCGCCTCTGGGTCACCCGGCGGGAGCTCTACGCCGAGGTGGCGGCGCGGGTGAAGGGGCAGGCGGTCCTGCACGCCCTCTACGTGACCAAGACCCTGCGCTCGGATGAGACCTGGTCCTCGCTCGATGGCAACATCATGTGGAGCGAGGAGATGCTGGCCGAGAACGCCTAGCCGACCAGGACCAGGTTGTTCAGGGCGGCGACCAGCACGCCGATGATCGAGACGCCGGCGATCACGCCGGCCGCCACGGGCACGAGGTAGTTCTCGGCGCCCTCGGCGTCGCGCTTCGTCCAGATCGCGGCGCCCACGGCGCCGATCAGCATCGAGAGCGGGTACTGGAAGGGCAGGATCAGCCCGAGGCCGATGCCGGTGGCCGAGGGCAGCCAGTCCCGGTACTTCGGCAGGAGCTGCTCGAGGGCGACCATGGCGGCGCCGAGGACGAGGCCCCAGATGATCGCCTGCTGGTGCATGGGGTGCATGTTCTCCAGGCCCATGCGGAAGACCTCGGCCACGGCCTTCCAGGCCTGGGCGGCCGGGGCCGGGAACTTCGGCGCGGCGCCATCGACGCCGGTGAGCACCGTGGCGTCGGGCACCAGCAGGTACCAGCCCGCCACGGTGGCGATGGTGCCGGCGAAGATGCCCATGAACTGCGCCAGGAACTGCCGGCGGGGGTTGGCGCCCAGGAGGTAGCCGCTCTTCAGGTCGTTGAGCAGATCCGCCGAGGAGCCGGCGGCCGAGGCGGTGATGCTCGCGGTCATCAGGTTGGCGGTGGTCGACTGGGGGATCAGGACGCCGTAGGTCAGCTGCATGATCTTGCCCATCGGCCCCACCGGGGTGATGTCCGACTCGCCGGTGGCCCGGCAGGCGACCAGGGAGAGGACGAAGGTGAGCGCCACGGCGAGCACGCCGTAGTACCAGGGGATGTTGAAGAAGGCGGCCGAGACCGTGACCACCGCGGCGCCGGAGAGGGCGGTCCCCCAGCCGAACCAGGAGAAGGGGACCTCGGTCCTCGCCACCAGGTCCGACTCCTTGCCGCCACCCAGCAGGCCCGTGAAGGCCCGGGCGATGGTCCGCCACTGCAGGGCGAAGGAGAGGAGGCCCGACGAGACCATGATCGGCACCCCCAGCCAGATGCCGATCTCCTTCCAGGCGCGCCAGGGCTGGGTCGTCGCCCGCACCATCTCGCCCGCGGCGGGAGAGAGCCACTCGGACTCGTAGCCCAGGGGCCCGACGACGTAGACCAGCAGGAGCGCGCCGATCGTCATGTAGATGGCGACCCGCAGCCCGACCAGGGCGCCGGCGGCGATCATCACCGGGTTGTGGTCGAAGACCATCGTCCAGTCCGAGGGCTTGTTGGCCACCGCGGCGCCGTCGGCGAGGTGGGTGCCCGGTACCGGGAGGTGGAGCAGATCGAAGAGGTGGGACTCGGCGGGGAGCAGCGCCCGGCGGGTGGCCTCGACGGCGCCGGCGGCCTTCTCCTTGATGACCTGCAGCTCGATGAGGAGGGGGAAGGCGCCGCCGAAGATGGCCGACCACATCAGGGCCCGGGCCTTCTTGAGCGCCTCCGAGCCCCGGGAGAAGAGCGACTGCAGGGTCACCGCGGCGGCGGTCCCCGAGGGGAACTTCAGCTTCTCGCGGTTGATCATGTTGCGCTTCATCGGGATGGCCATCACCGTCCCGAGGGCGCCGAGGAAGAGGGTCCAGGCCGCCAGCACCGGCCAGGAGAGGTGGGCCCCGCCCGGGTTCTCGGGCGTCGCCGAGAGCATCAGCAGCGCCGCGATCGCCGAGACCATGGTGCCGCCGGTGGCGTAGCCCGCCGAGGAGGCGGTGGACTGCATGCAGTTGGTCTCGAGGATGGTCATCGGCGAGCGCGCGATGCCGGCCTTCATCAGCACGTTCCAGAAGGCGTAGGCCAGGATCGACGCGGTGATCGCCACGCCCAGGCCCCAGCCCGTCTTCAGACCGATGTAGAGGTTGGTGAAGGCCAGGAGGAAGCCGAGCAGCGAGCCCATGGCCACCGCCCGCAGGGTGAGCTGCGGGACGTCGTCGCCCCGGTAGACCTCGGCGTACCACTGCTCCTCGTCGTACTCGAGGACCTTGCCGGGAGGCAGGTCGAGGGGGCGGGCGAGCTCGTGCTCCTCGGGCGTGGAGGGCGGCTTCTGGAAGAGGGCCATAGGGGTGGGTCTCCGGCGGTCGGTGGAGGTGCGCCGCGCATCATGCCGACCTCTGGCCCGAGGGCAAGGGCGAAAGGGAGGGCCACCGGGGATGGTTCCGGGGGCGGCTCCGTCGCATGATTGAGCGGTGAAGCGCGCCCGCCTCCCGCTGCTCCTCGCTCTCCTCCTCGTCACGCCGGCCTCCTCGCCGGCCCAGACCCCGGAGCCCGCCGCGATCGGCGGGGAGCCGGAGCGCCCGGCGGAGCCCGGGCCGCTGCCCGAGGCGGCGGCGGAAGCTGAGGCGGAGGCGGAGGCGGAGGCTGGGTTGGTGCCGGGACCTGAACCCGCGCTGCGCTTCGCCCTCGCGATCAGCGGGGGCGCGAGCAAGGGGGCCTACGAGGCCGGGCTGACCTGGGGGTTGCTCGAGCTCCTGGCACGGACCTCGGGGGAGGCCGGCGTGGACGGCGGCCGCCTGCGCACCTTCCGGCCCGCGAGCTTCTCGGGGGCCTCGGCGGGGGCGATCAACACCCTGCTCGCCGGGCTCTCCTGGTGCTCCCTCCCGGAGGAGGAGGGCGGCCTGCCCGATCGGCTCACCGACAACGTCTTCCGCGACGCCTGGATCCCGCCGGACCTCAACCGGATGCTGCCCTCGCGGGCCGACTCCGACCTCTACGCCGCCGACGACGCGCTCTTCGCCCGCCACGATCTGCTGGTCGGGGCCCGGGCCCTCAAGCGGGCCTGGCGGCAGCCGCGCTTCCGGCCGGGCTGCGAGATCTCCCTCGGCGTCACCCTCACCCGGGTCGAGCCCGAGGTCGTCAGCCTCGGCAACGTCGAGGTCGAGAACCAGAAGTTCTTCGTGCCCTTCGTGATGCGGGTGGGGGAGGACCGCCGGGTGCGCTTCGTCTTCGAGCCGGACGCCTTCCCGGGCCTCGCCGACCCCGACATGCTCCTCCTGCCGCGCCACGAGCACGCGCGCCCCTTCCTCCTGGACGACGAGCGGGTGCTGGACGCGATCTTCACCAGCAGCGCCTTCCCCGTGGCCTTCGGTCGCCGCCGCCTCCTCCACTGCCGCCCCGGGGCGGTGCTCGGCGACGCCCAGCGCCGGCGGCTGCCGCCCGAGGCCGATCAGCTGGTCTGCCCGGCGGGCTACGTGCTGGCGGAGGCCGACTTCGCCGACGGCGGCCTCTTCGACAACCTGCCCATCGGGCTGGCCCGCCGCCTCGCCGAGTCCGGGCGGGGGGACGCCGAGGAGGCGCTGCCCGCGACCTACCTCTACGTGGATCCCCACCGGGTGCGCTCGACGCCCGAGCCGAAGCGGGTGCAGCCGCAGTGCGAGCGGATGCCCCACCTGCCGGTCTGCCGCGAGCGGGAGTTCAGCGTCGGCACCGAGAGCTCCATGCTCCTGGGCGCGGTGGGGACGGCCCGGACGATCCAGCTCTACCAGGAGCTCGCCGGGGAGAGCTGGCGCAACCAGCTGCCCGGCCTGGCCCGGGAGACCGCCGACGCCCTGGAGCGGGAGATGCGCCTCTCCCGCTGCGACGCCCTCGCGGCCTTCTTCGAGGAGGTGCCGGACTGCCCGGCGGCGCTGCGCCGGGGCGCGGCCCTCCTCGGCCTGCTCCAGGAGCACCAGCGGGTGCCGGTCGACGGCACCCTCGCGCGCGAGGCCCTGGAGGCCGAGGGCATCCTGAGCGACTGCCTCCCCGAGGAGGGGAGGGAGAGCCGGGTGGAGTGCCGCGGGCATCCCACGCTCTTCCGGGAGCGCCTGGCCTGGGGCATCGCCGAGGGGCTGCAGGCCCTCGGGGACAAGGCCGGCGATCTGGCCCGGCGCCTCTCCCTGGGTCGGGCCTCGGTCCACGCCGACCGCCACATCCTGGTCACGAGCCGCGGGGCGCCCATCACCGGCGCGCTCCTGGGTGACTTCGCCGCCCTCCTGGAGCGGGAGTTCCGGGAGTACGACTACCAGGTCGGCGTCTACGACGCGGTGGTGCTCACCGCCTCCTACCTCTGCGAGCGTCGGTGGGAGGCCAACCCGCACCCCACCGGCGGCCCCTCCCGGGGCTGCCTCTCCCGCACCGCCGAGCGCCTGCACGACGCCCTCGGCCTCGACCGGAGCCCGCGCGGCCGCTACCTCTTCGCCCTCCTGGCCCGCCGGGAGTTCGGCCCCTCGGGTCAGCTGGCCTTCGCCTACGCGAAGATGCCCGTGCCCGACCGGACCTTCCAGACGATCTACGAGGGGCTCGAGAAGGCCCGCTCCGCGCCGCCCCCCGAGGCGCCCGTGCGCACCTTCCGGATCGAGTACGAGTTCTTCCAGCACCTGAAGGCGGAGGGCTTCGAGCCGACGCCCCTCGACGATGGAGGCCAACCCCTGCTGGCCCAGATCATGGCCGACCCCGGCCGCTGGGCGCACGAGATCACCCGGCGGATGACGACCCGCCTGGTGCTCCTGGAGAAGCGGGCGCAGAAGCTCTACCGGAAGCGGGAGCCCGATCGGCGACTGCGCCAGCGCGCCTCCCCCGGCGGGGTCGGGGCCGCCGCCCACGCCCTGCAGTCGGCCACCTACATCTACCCGCGCTTCAGCTTCGCTCCCTCCACCGCGCCCGAGCAGTGGTACTGGCGCTACGTGATCCCCTACGAGGTCGCCCTCGACCTGCACGAGGGAGACATCCTGCTCTCCTGGCAGCCGACCTGGTCGGCCTCGGCCCGCACCAAGGTCGGCCTGCGCGCCAGCTTCGGCATCGCCGGCGGCCTCTTCCCGCCCGCCTACGCCGAGGGCCTCGAGAACTACTTCGTCCTGGGCCTCGACCTCACGGGGCTCTTCGACCTGGGGCCGATCTCCAGCCTGGGGGCCACCCCCATGTACCACCGCACCATCTTCCGGCCCGACAACGGCCTGCGCGACGGCGCCGGCATCGGGGTCCACACCTGCTGGCTGGGCAACCGCCTCCGGGTCGGCGTCGGCTTCCGCAACGTGAAGGCCGTCACCGACACCTGGTTCATCCTCGTCGGGGTCACCGACATCCCCGGCTTCGTCTACTGGCTCTCCCGCTGACCCCGGGTCAGCGCCGGCGCCGCCGGAGGAGGAGCCCGCCGAGCAGGGCGGCGAGCAAGGCTGCGGGGGCCTCGCCGCCGGGCGTGCCGCACTCGGCGCCGCCGCCACGGCCGGTGATCACGAGGTCGACCTGGGGCGAGACGACCTCGTAGGCCTCGCTGCTGCCCTCCAGGCCGAAGCCCACCACCACGAGGCTGGAGGCGGAGAGGCGGCCGAGCTCGGGCATGGCCTCGATCTCGAAGGTCCGCTGGTCGCCGGCCTGCATGGCTCCGACCACCACGCTTCCGTCGAGCCCGCTCACCGGCACGCCGTCGATGGCGAGGGTCTGCAAGCCCACGTGAGCCGGCTGGATCACGACCTCCTCGAGGGGCAGCTCCGAGGGGACCGTGACCGAGAGCTGCAGCCGCACGGCCTGGCCGGCGACGGCCTTCCGGGAGAGCTGCACGTAGTCCAGCGTGACGTAGGTGCCGCCCTCCTCCGGGGCCTCGACGATGAGCTGGGTCTGGCGGGCGCTGATCAGCTCGGGCGCCGTGACCTCCACGGTCCTCCGCCCCGGGTGCGGGTAGTCCACGTAGAAGGTGGCCAGGTTGGAGCTCGCCTCGAGCACGGCGAAGTCGGTGTCCCGGGCGCAGAGGGGGTCGGGGCGCGTGTAGAGGCTCGAGCGGATCAGGGTGATCTTGGTGTCCTCCGGCGGGGGGCGCGGGTTGCCCTCCAGGTCCTGGGCCTGCACCCGGATCGGCGGCGAGCACTCGGAGGGGCCGAGCACCCGGGGCGGGGTCACGAAGACCAGGCGGCCGCTGGGGTTACGCACCTGGAAGGGGGCGGTGAAGGCGTTGTTCGTCTCGTCCAGCTCGGGGATGCGGTCGTCGAGGTCGGCCAGGAGGCCGAGCTGGTAGGTGCCCAGGGGCAGCTCCTCGGGCAGGCTGAAGGCGACGGTGATCTGGTCTCCCTCGCCCGGGAGGAGGTTGCCGATCCAGCGGGTGTGGATCCGGGTGTCGTTGTTGGTGACCTGCTCGTTGTCGGAGAGGAAGACGCCGAGGTCGAAGCAGCAGACGGTGCCCGTCCCCTCGTTGGCCAGGGTCACCTGTAGCTTGACGAGCGCCCCCGCCGCGGCGCTCGAGGGGATGCTGGCCGAGCGGATCGTGATGTCGGCGGACACCTCGAAGGTCATCGTGTCCTGCTCCAGCCAGTTGTTGTCCTCGTCGGTCTCGTCGACGTCGCCCTCGGCGTCGACCTTCGCGGCCAGGTAGTAGACGTCGTCGCGGTAGTCGCCCGGGCTCTGGATCTCGAAGGTCACCGGGAGGGAGGCCCCGGCGGGCAGGCTCGCGACCACCGTGCGGCCGAGGTAGTCGCAGGAGGTGGTCACCACCGGGTGGTCGTCGCTCCAGATCCGGATGGCGAAGGCGCCGGCGTCCACCGTGCCCTGGTTCTCGACCGTGACCGTGACCTCGAAGGGGGTGCCGGCGGGGGCCGAGGGCGGCGCGGCGAGCTCGGTGACGATCAGATCCTGGGCCAGGGCGGGAGCCCCCACCCCGAGTGCGGCCAGACAGACAACGATCCGCTTCCAGCTCATCCGCCCCTCCCGTGCCCCGCACGAAGTCACGCCGATCCAGGGTAGTCGATGCGCCGCACTAGGAGCCACCCACCTTCGGCCGTAGAATCCCCGCGCTCTCGCGAAACGAAGAAGGAGAGGCCATGCGATCCGCGCTCCTGCCCGTCCTCCCGCTCCTGCTGGTCCTGCTCGGCTCGGTGCCCACCGCCGCCGGGGCGCAGCCCGTGACCCTCCTCGAGCAGGACACCCAGGCCTTCGTCCAGGACGACGGGGGGATGGACGTCATCTATGCCCTCACCTTCCGGGACAACGAGGGGCGCAGCTTCATCCGCCAGGCTGGGCCCTTCTACTCGCCGGTCCACTTCACCCGCGCCCTGCTGCGCGAGGGTGAGGCCACCCACGAGGCGAGCGTCTCGGCGGTGGGCGGGGACTACTACCGGATCGACTTCGGCGGCTTCTCCACCCGCGCGGGCGGAACCTACACGATCGAGCTGCACCACCGCTACGACAAGCTCTTCGTCGAGCCCGCCGGTGCGGTCGAGGGCGTGGAGACGGTCGCGGTCTGGTTCAACCCCATCCGCTGGGTCCTGCCGATCGGGAAGTCGGTGATCCACCTGGTGCTGCCCCTGGCCCTCGATCCCGCGGTCGTCGCGGAGCACGAGGACATCACCCCCGCCATGGTCGACGGCTTCGGGCTGAAGACCGATCCGGCGACCTTCGGGCAGCAGGATCACCAGGCCTGGGTCTACACCGACTACCGCGAGGAGCGCCGGCTCACCGTCTACGCCGAGCAGAAGGGGATGGCCGCCGAGGACGTGCACCTGCTTCGGCTCTACCTCCCCCGGGAGGCCTTCCCCGAGCTGCGCCTCACCGAGACCGTCGAGCACCAGCCGGACGGCGTCCCCGACCTCGCGCAGGGCTACCCGGGCGAGGACTCCTCTGCGGAGTACGACGAGTCCCTCACCCTCGAGGAGGTCATCGGCGGCCTCGTCCTCTGGACGATCTTCGCCTTCGTCTTCAACGCCCTCCTCCTGGGGATCGCCTTCCTGATCCTGGGGCTGCCGCTCTGGATCATCGACCGTCTCGCCGGGACCCGCCTGCTCCGGAGGGTCTTCCTGCCGGCGGGCAAGTTCAAGGTCATCGGCCTCTTCTCGGGGACGATCTTCGGCCTGACCGGGACCCTGGTCCCCCTGCGGCTGCTCTGGATGCTGATCGCGGGGATCTTCGCGGGCGTCGTCTCGCTGCTGCGCCTGCATCCCGTGATCGGCCGGTGGCTGGAGAAGGAGGGCCCCGAGTACCTGGCGCCGGAGATCACGGTCGCCACCTTCCAGAAGCCCGGGCACGTCGTGGACCTGGAGGCCGAGGAGGCCGCGCTCCTCGGGCACCGGCCGATCAAGGCCGTCAACCTCCTGGTGCTCCAGCTCCAGGAGGCGGGGGCGGTGCGCATCGTCCGGCGCAACCCCCTGCAGCTGGAGATCGTCGACGCCGGGGAGGCGGCCACCGAGGCCCAGCGCACGCTCCTCCAGCACATCGACGAGCGTGGCCTGCTCTCCCGCAAGGGGGTGCAGGAGGTGCTGGCGCAGCTGGCGACTCAGACCCGGGCGAAGACCTGGCGGGCCGACACCGAGGCGACCCTGGCCCGGGCGCAGGGCCGCTCGGAGGAGGCCTGGCGGGTCCTCGAGGCCACGCCCGAGGTCCGGCGCGGCGAGACCTTCCAGCACCACTACGCCTGGCTCTACCTCCACGACGGCTTCTTCGATCGCAGCAGCGACACCCTCGGCACGGTGGCCCCGAGCGCGCCCGCGGACTCGGCCCTCGCCGCCCTCACCTCGGCGCGCACCGAGCCGACCCTGGGCGGGGTTCCCGCGCAGGTGCAGGGCTTCGCCGAGGGGCTGGTCACCAGCATCGAGTCGGGGGCGGCGGCGACGGTCGAGGGCCTGGAGCGCTTCTTCAACTTCGACAACGACGCCGTCGCCAGAGCCGAGGCGACCGAGGCCGCCCGGGCGGCGGGCGCGAACATCGCGCTGCCGGCCATCGCCACCCAGGGCTACGACGCCTGCCACTCCGCCTGCCACTCGGCGTGTCACTCGGCCTGCCACTCGGCGTGTCACTCGGCCTGCCACTCCGCCTGCGCCTGCCACTCGGCCTGCCACTCCGCCTGCGTCTCCTCCTGCGCCGGGAGCTTCTAGATGGAAACGGCACTCCACCAGCGCATCGACGACTTCGTGGCCTCCACCCGGGAGGTGCTCTTCGTCCGGGAGGCCGACGGGGTCCTGATGATCCGGCCGGACAAGACCCTGGGGCTCAACGAGAGCGCCGCCACGATCCTGCGGGCGCTCTACCGGCCGGGGAGCGAGGGCGCCGCCCGCGAGCTGCCGCGCCTGGCGAAGAGCTTCCGGATCCCCGTCGAGCGCCTGGAGTCCGACGCCTCCGATCTCATGGGCGCCGTGCGGGCGCTGCTGAACGAGGACTACAGCCCCCGCCCGGGGCTGCGCTTCGACGTCTTCGATCCCGGCACGGTCCGCTATCCGACCCTGGCCGAGATCGCCCTGACCTATGGCTGCCAGAACCGCTGCCTCTTCTGCTACGCCTCCAGCCCGCACCGGGAGAAGTCCCAGCGGACGATGAGCACCGAGGAGGTGAAGCGGGTGATGGAGATCATCTACCGCGAAACCCACGTCCCCTCGCTCTCGTTCACCGGGGGCGAGGCGACCCTGCGCAAGGACCTGCCGGAGCTGATCGCCCACGGCAAGGCGCTGGGGCTGCGGATCAACCTCATCTCCAACGGCGTGCGGCTGGGCGACGAGGCCTACGCCGCCTCGCTGGCCCAGGCCGGCCTGGACTCGGCGCAGCTCTCCCTCGAGGCCGCCGAGGCCGGGCTCCACGATCGGATCGTCGGCAAGCCCGGGGCCTTCGCGAAGACGGCGGCGGCGGTCGGGCACCTGCAGCGGCACGGCGTGCACGTCCACACCAACACCACCCTCAACCGGCTCAACCTGGAGCACGCCGAGGCCCTGGTGCGCTTCGCCGCCCGCGAGCTGAAGACCTCGGTCTTCTCCATGAACCTGGTCATCCCCACCGGCGAAGCCCTGCGCGACGAGGAGGAGATCGGCGTGCGCTACGACGCGGTCGCCGGGCGCCTGCCGGCGATCCTCGCCACCTCGAAGGAGGAGGGGATCCGCTTCGTCTGGTACTCGCCCATCCCCTACTGCCTCTTCAACCCGGTCCTCCACGAGCTGGGCGCCAAGTCCTGCGCCTGCGTCTCGGGGATCCTCTCGGTCGATCCGGCCGGGCGGGTGCTGCCCTGCTCGAGCTTCGAGGCGAGCGAGGGGATGGGCTCGCTCCTGGAGGAGGGCTACGAGGCGATCCGGGAGAAGGAGGCGGCGCGCTACTGGAGCGAGCGGCGCTACGTGCCCGAGGCCTGCAAGGCCTGCCCGGACCTGGACGTCTGCGCCGGCGCCTGTCCGCTCTACTGGGACGCCGCCGGCAGCTTCGAGCAGATCCCCGGCGCCGCCGGGCGGGGCGACCGTGAGGGCTACGCTCGCTGGAAGGCCGGCCGTGAGGCGAGCGCCACCTTCGGGGTCCGCCCGGTCGAAGAGGACGAGAGGAGGGTTTCCTGATGGGTGACCTGCAAGGCTTCGGATCGCAGCTCGAGGGCTGGAAGCGCGTGCTGGCGCGCACCGAGAAGCGGCTCTGCGAGGTGCAGGAGAAGTACGAGAGCTTCTTCGCCGAGATCGAGAAGGCCCGGGAGGGAGAGCTGGCGCAGCTGGGCGCGCACCTCCTGGAGAAGCGCGGCAGCCTGCCCGAGGGGCTCGACGCGAAGCTCGACGCGGCCTGGAAGGAGGCGGAGGCGGCCCTGGAGAAGGAGCTCGCCGCCCTGCGCGAGCGCCAGGCGCTGCTCGACCTCCAGGCTGAGGAGGCCCGCCGACGCTCCGAGGAGGAGGAGCAGAAGGTGCACGCGAAGAACGTGGACCTCGACCTGAAGGAGGAGGCCCTGAAGGTGAGGGCCGCCGAGCTCCTCTCGCGGATCGAGGGCTACCAGCAGCAGCTCCGCGAGCTCGGCTCCGGCTTCGGCTTCTTCTCGAACCTCTTCGCCCTGCGCGACCTGAAGCGGGAGCGGGACGTGCTCCGGGAGGAGCAGGAGGACGTCCTCGGCCGGATCGAGGGCCTGCGGAACTCCTGGCAGAAGGCGGACGGCAAGTGGGCCGAGCTCGAGGTCCAGCTGCGGGAGATGTGGATCGAGCGCACGACCCAGGCCCAGGCGGTGCAGGCCAAGATCGACCACATCGAGCAGGTCCGGCCGCAGCTCCTGGAGCGCAGCGCCCTGGAGAAGGTGCTCTTCGAGCGCGAGCCGGTGCTCCCGGCGGTCCCGACCACCGGGGCCCGACCCTGCGAGCGCTGCCAGACCCCCAACCATCCCGAGCAGCACTTCTGCGCGATCTGCGGCAAGCGCCTGCTGGAGGACCGGCCGGACCTCCTCGGCTCCCTCCTCGAGGTCGCCGAGCTCAACCTGCACCACCGGCGCTTCTCCACCGGCGTGAAGGCCTGCCAGGAGATCATCGGCCTGGTGCGGGGCCTCATCTCCGGGCTCTCGAACTTCAAGGAGAGCGTCGAGGGGATGATCGACACCGAGAACCGCTACCCGGTGGGCAAGCTCGACATCGACGTGCCGGGCGCCGCCGTGCAGTACGCGAAGCATTTCGGGCAGCTGGAGTCCGCCGCCAACGTGGAGAAGGGCTTGCACCCCCGGGACTTCGCGGCGCAGATCGAGGCGGTGATGGAGAAGACCTACACCGAGGAGAAGATCCAGAGCTTCTTCGAGACCATGGGCGAGGAGCTCTCGCGCCAGGCGGACAGCCAGTGGTGAAGGGGACGAGATGAAGCGGCTCTCCGGATCCCTCCTGACCCTCTGCGGCGTCCTCGGTGTCCTCCTCGGGCTGCTCTTCCTGGTCGGCGCCGACGGCCAGCTGCGCCGCCTGGCCATCGCCGCGGTGGGCCTCTTCGGGGGCGCCGCTGCCACCGGCCTGGGTCTGAAGCTCCTGCGGGTGGCGCGCTCGGAGGAGCCGGAGGTCCTGGCCTCGCGGATCCTCACCCTGGCGCGCACCTCGGAGGGTGAGCTCTCCCGGGGTGAGCTGCTGGCCGAGCTCGGAGCCCTCGGCGGCAAGATCGACGCGGCGATGCTCCTCCTCGAGGCGCGGGGGGTCTGCCAGCGGACCGAGGCGGGCGCGAACCCCACCTGGATCTTCCCGGCCTTCCAGACCGAGGTGCTGGTGCGCCGCTGCGAGTTCTGCGGCGCCGAGCTGCCCCTCCACGAGCAGCTGGCCAGCTGCCCGAAGTGCGGCGGCACCATCGCCACCGGGGTGGAGCGCTTCGCCGCCGGCGGCGACAGCTACTCGATGGACGAGTAGCGCTCTCCGCCCGACTCGCCGTCGAGGATCTCCCGGACGAGCCGCGCCAGGGTGAGGACCGAGAAGGGCTTCTCCAGCAGGGCCGCCAGGGCTCCCCGCTCACGCTGGTGGGACTCGAGGCCGGCGCCGTAGCCGGTGGCGAGGATGCAGGGGAGCTCGGGCCGGCGGGTGTGGAGCTCGTGGCAGAGCTCCAGGCCGGTCATCCCGGGCATCCCCTGATCGGTGACGATCAGGTCGATGGCCTCGGGCGAGGCGTCGAAGAGCTCCAGCGCCGCGGCGCCGTTCGTGGCGCTGAGCACCTTGTAGCCCAGGCCCTCGAGGTACTGCCGGCTCATGGCGAGGATCACCGGCTCGTCGTCCACCAGCAGGAGGGTCTCCTGGCCCGTGGGCAGCAGCGCGGCCGCCCGGGCGCTCGCGGTCACCTGCTCGCCCCCCTCCACGAGCGGCAGCATCACCGAGAAGGTGGTCCCCACCTCGGGCCGGCTGTCGACCAGGATCCGTCCGCCGAGCCCCTGGACGATCCCGTGCACCACCGAGAGCCCGAGCCCCGTCCCCTGGCTCCCCTCCTTGGTGGTGAAGAAGGGGTCGAAGATGCGGTCCAGGACCGAGGGGTCCATCCCGCAGCCGTCGTCGCGGACCTGGAGCCGGACGCTGTGGCGGATCGGCGCGGGCTCCGCGCCACCTTGCTCGAGGGGATCCTCGATCCGGTCCAGCCACACCTCGATGGTGCCCTGATCGGCGCCGATGGCGTGGGCCGCGTTGGTGCAGAGGTTCAGGATGATCTGGTGCACCTCGGTCGGCTCGGCCGCCACCACCAGGGGCTCCTGGGGGAAGTGCCGCTCGAGCTCGATGTTCGCCGGGAGGGAGGCGCGCAGGAAGCTCAGGCTCTCGCCGACGAGGGGCGCCAGGGTCAGGGGGGAGCGGCACTTCTGCTCGCCGCGGCTGAAGGTGAGCATCTGGCGCACCAGATCCCCGGCCTGCTCCGCCGCCACCACCACCTGCCGGAGCTTGTCGCGCATCGGGCTGTTCTCGGGCAGCTCGTGCATCGTCATCTCGGAGAGCCCCAGGATGGGCGTGAGCAGGTTGTTGAAGTCGTGGGCGATCCCCCCGGCGAGGACGCCCAGGCTCTCGATGCGTTGAGTGCGGCGGCGGTGAGCCTCGAGGCTCTCGCGCTCCTCGGCGATCCGGCGCTCGGCGGTGAGGTCGATGATGATGCCCCGCAGCTCCACCGGCTCGCTCTCTCTCGCCAACACCGAGACGATGTCCCGGACGAAGAGGATGGTGCCGTCGGGCTTGACCATCCGGTACTCGAGCGCGTGATCCTCGAGGCGGCGGGTGGCGCCCAGGCAGGTGTCGATCGCCTCCTGCCGGTCCTCCGGGTGGATCATCCCGGCCCAGGCGTCGAGGTCGGTCCAGGCGGCGGCCGGGTACCCGGAGATCGCCCCGGCCTGGGGTCCCACGTAGGTGAAGCGGCGGCTCTCGAGGTCCAGCTCCCAGGTGATCACCTGGGTCGACTCGACCAGGAGCTGGTAGCGCTGGGCGGACGCCAGGAGCGCCTCCTGGTCGGCGTCGTGCTGGCGCATCGCCCGCCACCGCCTCCGGCCCCAGAGGGCCAGCCCCAGCAGGCCGATCCCCCAGACGGCGCCGTGCCAGCCCAGCATCAGCCGGGTGTGGGTGTCGGCGATCGCCTGGTGCCGGACCATCGGCAGCTCCGTGAGGATCACGCCGAGGAGCTCGCCCTCGCGCTTGTCGGAGTGACAGCGGATGCAGCCGGGCCCGGCCCGCAGGGCGGCCAGGCTGTGGACCATCGGCTTCCCCTCGTGGTCGAACACGGCCGAGGAGGTGTTCGCGCCCGCCAGGATCGGGGCGAGGGTCCCCGCCAGATCGGTGTGGCCGGTGAGGGCCAGACCGTCGATCCGGTGTAACTCCAGGGAGGCATCCGCGTGATCTCCCGGGGGCGCCGCGCCGGAGGGGTGGGGGTGGAGCTGCTGCAGCAGGGTGGTGGCCGTGACCCGCTCCCAGCCTTCGGGGATGGGGGTGTCCTCGGTGGGCGGCGTGAAGATCCCCGGAGGCTGCATGATCCGCCGCAGCACCCGCGCGAAGCCGCGCAGCTCACCCTCGGCCTCCTCGATGGAGTGCTCCCGCGCGTTCTTCTGCTCCTGCGTGATCTGCGTCCCGAGCGAGATCCCGAGGATCAGGGTCCAGGCGAGGGCCAGCACCACGGGGGGCTGGAAGGGTCCCTTGTCAGCGGCCATCTCTCACCACCTGCGCCTCGCTCGTCCGCCCGGCCCCGCTCCAAGCTGTCTTCGAGGATACCCGATCCAGCCCGGAGCGTGCCGGCGCGGGTGACACCCCCCCCGGGGTGATGGATATGCTGCCCGGGTGAGAGCCGCGCCCTGCCATCCCACCGCCCTGCTCCCGCTCCTGCTCCTGCTGCTGGCCGGCCTGCCGGGCTGCCGCTGCGGGGATGCCGAGGCGGGGGAGAACACCGACCCGACGGCGGCCATCATCTCCCACCGCGATCGGGATCCGGTGCGGGAGGGGGTCGTGGTGGACGTGGTGGGCAGCGTCAGCGACGCCGAGGACGAGGCCCTGGCTCTGACGGTTCGCTGGCTCCTCGACGACGCGGAGGTCTGCGGCCCGGCGCCGCCGGAGACGACCGGCATCACCAGCTGCACCCTCTCCCTCCCGGCCCCCGGGGACGCCCGGGTGGTGCTGGAGGTGACCGATCGCGACGGCGCCTTCGCCCGGGCGGCGGTCTGGCTCTACGGGGTCGCCACCGCCGCGCCGCAGGTGACCATCCAGCGGCCGGCCGAAGACCAGGTCTTCGCGCCCACCGAACCGGTGGACCTCGTGGCCCTCGTGAGCGACGCCGAGGACGCCCCCGCCGATCTCACCGTCACCTGGCGCAGCGACCTGGCCGGGGCGCTGCCGGCCCTGGCCGGCCCCGACGCCGGGGGAGAGGTCACCGGGCGGGTCACCCTGGCCCCGGGAGCCCACCGGCTGACCGTGGAGGTCGCGGACACCACCGGCAAGACCGGCAGCGCAGTGGTCGACGTCGAGGTGCTGGCGGCGAACCTCCCGCCCACCTGCAGCCTGGGCTCGCCGGCCAGCGGCGGCGCGGGGCCGGCCGAGGACGGGGTGCTGCTGGTCGGGACGGCCACCGACGCCGACGACGGCGCCGACAGCCTCCAGGTGACCTTCTCCTCCGATCTCTCCGGCGTGCTCGGGACGCTCACCCCCACGAGCGCCGGGGACGTCTCCCTCTCGGTGGCCAGCCTGGCCGGGGGCACCCACGCCCTGCGCCTCGAGGCGCGGGACCCCGACGGCGCCACCTGCTCGGACCAGGTGCTCTACACCGCGACCCTCCCGCCCCAGGTGCAGATCCTGGCGCCGAGCGCCGGGACCCACCTGGAGGGCACGGCCCTCGACCTCGACGCGCAGGTGAGCGACGACCGCGACGCCCCGGGCCTCCTCACCCTCAGCTGGAGCAGCGACCTCCAGGGGGCCCTCGGCAGCCCGAGCGCCGACGCCACGGGCTTCGCCCGCCTGCCGGGGGTGGTCCTCCCGCTGGGCACCCACCGCCTCACGCTCCTGGCCGTCGACACCGATGGCCAGCAGAGCGCGGCCACCCGCGACCTGACCATTGCCCAGGTGGTGGACGACCCACCGAGCGCGCCGACGATCCACCTCGAGCCCCTCCCCACCCACGAGAGCGACACCCTCTCGGTGGTGCTCGACGCCCCGGGGGTCGATCCCGAGGGGGCCGGCGTGACCCACCGCTACGCCTGGACCGTGGACGGGAGCCCCACCGGTGAGACCGGCACCTCGATCGCGCCGGCCCTCACCGGCGTCGGGGAGGTCTGGGAGGTCAGCGTCTGGGCCTCCGACGGCGGCCAGGAGGGCGCCCCCGCGACGGCCGCCACCACCATCGTCGAGGATCCGGTCGGGCCGGCGGGCTGCGCCCTGCCCGTGTCCTTCAGCCGCGTCACCCACACCCAGGGCGCGGTGGACTTCCAGCGGGTGAGCTGGGCTCCCGACGGCAGCCACGCCCTGCTCCTGGGCTACCCCCGGGGGCTCTACCGCTACGATCCCGCCACCGGCGCGATCGATCTCGTCGCCGCGGGCAGCGGCGCCGAGCGCTGGCACGCCCTCTTCCACGAGGAGGGCGGGGGCTTCGCGCTGGTGGGCGGGGACGACGGCGCCTCGACCTTCGCGCCGGTCCTCTACCGCTACGACGACGGCGTGGGGCTCACGGCGATCACCGATCTGACCGGCGTGGCGCAGGGCAAGCTGCTGGCGAGCTCGCGGCTGGTGGATCTGGTGCAGCGGCCGGGCACCGACACCTTCACCCTCCTCTCCGACAACGGGGCGATCACGCCGGGCATCGCCTACCTCAACGAGGTGGTCTTCGACTGGGCCGGCGGCGCCCACGCCTGGACCTACGAGGGCGGGCTGAACATCTCCCAGGGGGCCTCGAGCGTCGACTGGGGGAGCAAGCTCGGGCAGCCCCTGGCGCTGGCGGTCTCCCGCTACCTGGAGGTGATGCAGTACGAGCCCCTCCTGGCCTCGGGCAACTTCCACCTCGAGACCGGCACCCCGAACCACGGCAACCTCAAGCGGGTCATCTTCGATCCGGTGGGCCGGGCGCAGGCCTGGGTGCTGCAGTGGAGCGGGCAGGGGAGGGTCTACCCCTGGGAGGGGCAGCTGCGGTCGAGCACCGAGAGCTTCGGCTTCACCGGCTGGAGCATGTACGACTTCGCCGTGCGCGAGGACGGAAGCTGGAAGGTCTTCGTCGGGCGCAACGGCAACGTCTGGTTCTCGGACTCACCCTTCCTGCCGATCGACCCGAGCCGCTTCACCAACACGCCGCTGGCGAGCTTCGACGCCGAGCCCGGGGCCACCTTCGATCAGGCGCCCTGGTACGGCACCAGCAGCGACTACCTCCAGGGAGCGGCCTTCCGGCCGGGCACCTGCGAGGGGCTCATCGTCGGGGACGCGACGGCCTCGATGGGGCTCGTCGCGCACTTCGCGCTCGTCGAGAACTAGCCCTCGTCGATCTCGGCTGCCATCGCCAGCTTCGGGCCCTTGCGCGGCGGCAGGGCGAGGACGTAGCCCCGCGGCACCAGCTGCTTGCCCCGGAGGATGGCGCCCTGCAGGGCGGGGTTCGCCTGGGCCAGCCGGGTGGGGTGGCGGCCGACGCAGCGGGCGAGGTGCTTCAGGCCCACCGGCCTGGCGAGGCGGAGGTGCCGGGGCGGGCGCCGCGCCGGCCGCAGGCTCCAGTCCCGGGAGACCCGGGCGACCGCCACGATCTGGGCGTAGTAGTTCTGGGCGTCGAAGCCGAAGGCGGGATCCGAGGGGCTCGCGACCAGCGGGGCGAGGCCCCGCACCTGCTGGTGCCGCAGCATCCGCGCCACCCGGGTGGGTCCGGCGTTGTAGGCGGTGACCGCCACGTCCCAGCGGTCGAAGCGATCGCCGAGGCGGCGCAGGTAGCGGGCGGCCGCCCAGCCGGCGCGGATCGGATCGGTGCGCTCGTCGATGGCGCCTTCGACCGAGAGGTGCTCGCGGGCGGTGGCGCGCACGAACTGGTAGGCCCCCACCGCCCCGGCGCGGCTGCGGCTGTCCGGGCGGAAGAGGGACTCGACCACGGCCAGCCGCGCGAGGGAGGCCGGAACGCCCTCGTGGGCGAAGATGCCCTCGAGCTCGGCGAGGTGCGCCTCCCCGCGCTCGTAGGCCCGGTCGAGGGCGTCGGCGCGGCCGCGCACGAGGCGCAGGTTCCAGCTGGCGGAGCGGGCCAGGGCGTGGCTCCCGAGGCGCTGGACGAGGCGCCCGGGGTTCTTGCGCCAGGTCTTCTCCAGGCCACGCCGGACCGCGGCGAGGCGCTCACGGGTGCGAGCGGTGCAGGCCTCCTCGGCGACGTCGCTGCAGTCGACCCAGGCGTGGACCACCCAGGGGCGCCGCTGATCGACGATGGCGACGTCGTCGTCCCCGCGCTCGCCCCAGACCTCTTCCCAGAAGGCGACCCGCCGGGCCAGGCCCTTGCTCACCGGCAGGCTCCCGCTCTTCACCGGGGCGCGCCGGGCCCAGGGGGGCACGGTGGGCTGCAGGTCCGGGCAGCTCGCCTCGGCCCACAGGGGCGTGGGCGGGAGGAGACCGCAGAGGGCCAGGGTGACCAGGAAGGGGACGGTAGACCGCATCGTCCCAGCGGCTCTGCAGGAACGGTGCCGCAGCCCCGCGCCCGGCCCAAGCCCCCGGGATCAGGTGGCCCCAGCGCCCGGCGACCTGTCGTCGCCTGGACGCTGGAGCACCGATGCACCAGCTGGCCTGGGGGTGGAGACCCCTACTGGCAGAGACCCGCGGTGCAGGTCAGGTGGGTCCAGGGGGTGGCCGCCGACGAGTCGTAGGGCGAGATCGGGCACTGCTCGCTGCTGGTGCAGGCCAGCTCGCACAGGTTCTCGGTGTTGACCCCGTAGCTGGTCGTGCAGACCTGGCCGCCGGTGCACTGGCCGGCGCCGGAGCAGGAGCTGGTGCAGAAGGCCCGGGTGTCGGCGTTGGCCACGTAGATGGCGTCGTACTCGTAGGTCGAGCTGTCGGTGTCGTAGGCGCCGTAGGTGCAGTAGCCCGAGGCGCAGTCACCGGCCGAGTCGCAGGTGGTGCCGTCGGCGAGCTGACCGGCGCCCTCGATCGAGATGCAGGCGCCGCTGGCGTCGCAGTTGCCCCGGAAGATCTGGGTCGCGTACACGGCGGCGCAGTCGGCGACCGAGGTGCAGGCGTTCCCGGTGGTCATCGAGAGGTTCACGGTGTAGGCGGTCGCCGCGGCGGCCGGGGTGGCCACGGCGTACTTGGAGACCTGGATGTAGACCGGGCCGGCCGGGAGGTAGGAGAGGGTGACGACCTCCGGGTAGGCCCACCAGGTGTGGCCGAGGAGGCGGCCGCTGGCGTCCACCACCGAGAGGTCGTAGTCGAGGGCGCTGTTCGTCCAGTTCACGGTGATCGTGGCGTGGTCGCCGGCGGCGGCGGTGAAGACGAACCAGTCGGACTCCCCGGCCATGTCGCAGAGCATGGCGTTGGTCGTGGAGGTGGTGGCCGGCGAGACCGGGGTGATGTCCACGGCGCCCGCGGGGCCGTCGTTGCCGTTCTCGGAGGCGTCGTCGCCGGTGCAGTCCGAGTAGGCCACGCAGGAGGAGGCGCCGGTGGTGCGATCGAGGTTGCAGGAGGGGGCGGCCGGATCGGTGCAGTCGAAGGAGTTCGCGCAGGTGGTGCAGACCTGCCGGGCGTAGCAGTTCGGGCCGGCGGCGTTGCCGGCGCAGTGGCTGTCCTCGGTGCACTGCACGCAGCCGAAGGCCTCGTGGCAGGCCGGGGCGGCCGCGTCGCTGCAGTGGGCGTCGGTGAGGCACTCGACGCAGGAGTAGGTGCTGGTGTCGCAGGCCGGGGTCGCGGCGTTGGTGCAGTGGGTGTCGTCGGTGCACGCGACGCAGGAGCCGGAGACGGTCTCGCAGATGGCGGTGCCGGCGGGGCACTGGCCGGCGCCGGTGCAGGGGCCGCAGGTGGCGTCGGGGCGGCAGACGTCGCCGGTGTTCACGCAGTCGCCGAGGGTGAGGCAGGCCACGCACTGCCCGGTGCCGGCCGCGTCGCAGCGGGGCAGGGCCGGGTCGGTGCAGTCGGTGTCGTTCGAGCAGGCCACGCAGGCGTTGCCCGAGCAGACGCCGGAGGCGCAGTCGGCGGTGGTCAGGCACTCGACGCAGGTGCCGGCGCCGCCGGCGAGGTTGCAGAAGGTGGCGGCGGGATCGGTGCAGTCGCCGCTCTCGAGGCAGGCGCCGCAGTCACCGGTGCTGGCCCGGCAGACCTCGCCGGCGGTGCTGCAGTCGGCGGTGGTGGCGCAGGCCACGCACTGGCCGAGGACGGTGCTGCAGCGGGTGAGGCCCGGGGTGGTGCAGTCGGCGTCCGAGCCGCAGGCGCTGCAGATGCCGAGGCCGACGCAGTAGGGCTCGGAGCCGCCGGTGCAGTCGGTGCCGGAGAGGCACTCGACGCAGGTCCCGGTGGTCAGCTCGCAGCGCGGGGTGGCGCCGCCGCAGTTGCCGTCGCCGAGGCACTCGACGCACTCGCCGGTGGTGAGCTTGCACTCGGCGGTGGGGGCCAGGCACTGGCCGGGGGCGGTGCAGGGGCCGCAGGCGCCCTGGACGCAGACGTCGCCGCCGCTGCAGTGGGTGGCGTCGCGGCACTCCTGGCAGAGGCCGGTGGTGGTGTTGCAGTAGGGCGCCGCCGCGTCGCCGCAGTCGGTGTCCGCGGTGCAGGGCGAGCAGATGCCCGAGCCCAGGTCACACAGGCCGGTGGTGCAGTCGCCGGCCGAGAGGCACTCGACGCAGAGGCCGGTGGTGGTGTTGCAGAGGTCGGCGGTGGGGCCGTCGCAGTCCGCGGCGGCCAGGCAGACGCCGCAGGTGGCGTCCTGGCGGCAGACCTGGCCCGGGGTCGTGCACTCGGTGTCGGCCGAGCAGGAGAAGCAGGTGCCGGTGGCGGTGTCGCAGGTGCCGGTGTCGCAGTCGGCGGTCGACTGGCAGCCGCCGCAGGTGTTGTCGGCGCGGCAGACGGCGCTCATGCCGCAGTCGGCGTCGACCACGCAGTCCACGCAGATCCCGTTGGCGCGCCAGCACAGGCCGCTGTCGCAGTCGGGGGTGGTCTGGCAGGTGCCGCAGCTGCCGTCCTCGCGGCAGATGCCGTTGGCGCACTCGCCGTCGTTGCTGCAGATGACGCAGTTGCCGGTGGTGGTGTTGCAGACCGGGAAGGCCGGGTCGCCACAGTCGGCGCTGGTGTTGCAGCGGGTGATGGTCTGGCAGGTCTGGGTCGCCAGCTCGCAGAAGCCGTCGGTGCAGTGGGCGTTGTTCAGGCACTCGACGCAGTCGCCGGTGGTGGTGTCGCAGGCGGGCAGCGCCGGATCGGTGCAGCTGTCGTCCGAGAGGCAGGCGGTCGAGCCGCCGTCGTTGCCGCCGCCGCCGCCGTCGGGTGTGTCGTCGTCGGTGCCGTCGGGGCAGCCGAGGCTCCCGGTGAGGAGGAGGAGGGAGAGGGCGACGAAAAGGACCTTCTGGAGCTGGCGCATGGGCCGCAGCTAGCAGCCGCGGCAGAGGAGCACAAGACTACGAGTCGAGCGCCTCCTGGAGGGCCGCCCGGAGGGCGCCGGGATCGGCCGCGCCGCCGCTCTTCTTCATCGCCATCCCCAGGAAGAAGCCCAGGAGGTTCTTCTTGCCGGCGCGGTAGCGCTCGAGCTCGTCGGGGTGCTCCGCGAGCACCTCGCTCACCAGGGAGGCCAGGGCGTCGCCGTCGGCCACCCGGGCGAGGCCCCGGGCCTCGACGATCGCCTCGGGCCGGCCGCCGCCCCCGACCATCTCGAGGAGGACCTCCTTGCCGGCGGTGGCGGTGATCGTGCCGGCGTCCAGGAGGGCGCAGAGCTCGGCGAAGGCCGCGCCGTCGAAGGGCAGGGCCTCGGCGCCGGCCTCGTCCATCTGGGCGACCAGCACGTTGGCGATCCACTTGCCCGCGGTCTCCCGCGACGCGCCGGCCTCGAGGGCGGCCCGGTAGAGGGCGAGGCGGCCCTCGGTGGCGCAGAGGGCCTCGGCCACCGCCTCGTCGAGGCCGTCGGCCGCGGCGAGCTCCCGGGCGGCCTCGGAGACCTTCCGGAGGGCGGGCGCGGCGGCCTCGGCGGCCGGGCGCCGGGGGGCCGGCTTCCCGGCCGGCGCGTCCTTCCGGCCCCAGGAGTCCTTGAGGGTGACCGTGCGGTTGAGGACCGGCCGCCCCGCCGCGCTGTCGGCGGGATCGGCGAAGAAGTAGCCCTGCCGCTCCAGCTGCACGTGGCCCCCGGGGGGGAGGTCCTTCAGGGAGGGCTCGGCCAGGGCGGTGAGGGTCTTCAGGGAGTCGGGGTCGAGGTGGTCCTCGAACTCCCCCTCGGCGGCGTCGGGGCGCTCCGGGAGGAAGAGCCGGTCGTAGAGGCGGGCCTCCAGGGAGAGGGCGTCCCGGGCCGAGACCCAGTGGATGGTCCCCATCACCTTGCGGCCGTCGGGGGCCTTGCCCCCCCGGCTCGCCGGGTCGTGGGTGCAGCGCAGCTCGGCGATCTCCCCGTCCTCCCCGCGCACCACCTCCTGGCAGGTGACGAGGTAGGCGTGGCGCAGGCGGACCTCCCGCCCGGGGGCCAGGCGCTTGTAGCCCTTCTCCGGGGTCTCCTGGAAGTCGTCCCGCTCGATGTAGAGCTCCCGGCCGAAGGGCACCTCCCGGGAGGTGCTCGTCGCGCCCTCCTCGAGGGCGTCCGGGGGGAAGTCCGGGCAGTCGAAGCGCTCGGTCTTCTCCTCCGGGTAGTCGGTCAACACCACCTTGAGGGGGCGCAGGACCGCCATCCGCCGGGGGGCGGCCCGGTTGAGGTCGTCCCGGATGCAGTACTCGAGCTTCTCGAGGTCGACCATGCTGTTGGCCTTGGCGACCCCGATCATGTCGGCGAAGGCCCGGATGGCGCTCGGCCGCACCCCGCGGCGCCGCAGGCCGGCGATGGTGGGCATGCGGGGGTCGTCCCAGCCCGCCACCAGCTCCTCCTCGACCAGGCGCAGGAGCTTGCGCTTGCTCATCACCGTGTGGGTGAGGTTCAGCCGGGCGAACTCGTACTGGTGGGGCCGGGGCAGCGGGATCTCGACGTTGTCGAGGATCCAGTCGTAGAGCTCGCGGTTGTTCTCGAACTCCAGGGTGCAGATGGAGTGGGTGATGCCCTCGATCGAGTCCGAGAGGCAGTGAGCGAAGTCGTACATCGGGTAGATGCACCAGGCGTCGCCGGCCCGGTGGTGGGCGGCGTGCCGGATCCGGTAGAGGGCCGGATCGCGCATCTTCATGTTGGCGTTCGCCATGTCGATCTTCGCCCGCAGGGTCAGGGCCCCGTCGGGGAACTCGCCGGCCCGCATCCGCCGGAAGAGGTCGAGGCTCTCCTCGACGGGCCGGTCCCGGTCCGGGCTGGGCCGCCCGGCCTCGGTGACGGTTCCGCGGGCCTCCCGCATCTCCTCCAGGGTCTGGGAGCAGACGTAGGCCAGCCCCTTCTCGACCAGCTCCACCGCGTAGTCGTGCAGGCGCTCGAAGTAGTCCGAGGCGTGGTAGCGGTGCTCGCCCCAGTCGAAGCCCAGCCAGGCGATGTCCTCGGCGATGGAGCGCTCGTAGAGGACGTCCTCCTTGGTGGGGTTCGTGTCGTCGAAGCGCAGGTGGCAGCGCCCCCCGTACTCGGCCGCCAGCCCGAAGTTCAGGCAGATGGACTTGGCGTGGCCGATGTGGAGGAAGCCGTTGGGCTCCGGCGGGAAGCGGGTGACCACCTGGGTGTGGCGGCCGGCCTGCAGGTCGGCGTCGATGATCTCCCGGATGAAGTCCCGGCCCCGGGGGGCGCCCTCGGTGCTCTTCTCGTCCAGATCTGCCTTGCCCACGGCTCTCTCGCTCCTACCGGAAGATGGATTCGTCGAAGTTCGAGTCCATAGCGTACTTCCGCCCGTTGCAGGGAGTGGAGAATGACCACCCTCCCTCGGCTGTTGACCACCGGTCAGGGCTGGCGTTATAGCCATTGCGCGCCAGAACCTGGCCAAATCGCAAGATTTCAACCCATTGGCACCCCGGGAGGGGCGCCGAAGGAACTCCCGCCATGAACGCGTCTCGCCTCGTCGGCATCGGAAGCCTGATCCTCGCAGTCTTCGTCCTCTCCGGCTGCCCTCCCAAGTGGCCCCAGTGCAAGAAGGATGACCACTGCAAGAAGAACGCGGACGGTGAGGAGGTGAGCTTCGTCTGCATCGCCGGCCAGTGCGTGGAGTGCGGCACCGACGCCGACTGCTCCGAGGGCTTCATCTGCCGCGAGAACGCCTGCGTGCCCAAGCCCGAGTGCCTCTCCAGCGCCGACTGCAGCGGCGGGATGCTGTGCAAGAACGAGAAGTGCGTGCCCGAGTGCACCTCCGCCTCCGACTGCGCCTCCGGGATGAAGTGCGAGGGCAGCCGCTGCGTCCCCGACGTCGAGTGCTCGAGCAACTCCGACTGCGCCGAGGGTGAGGAGTGCGACGCCGACGGCAAGTGCGTCGCCGCCGCCGTCCCCGAGTGCAGCGTGCAGACCGTCTACTTCGACTTCGACTCCTCCGAGCTCACCAGCTCCACCCGCAGCACCCTCGAGGCCAACGCCGACTGCCTCAAGCAGAAGGGCGTGCGCGTCACCCTGCAGGGGCACGCGGACGAGCGCGGCACCGAGGAGTACAACCTCGCCCTCGGCGAGAAGCGCGCCGACGCCGCCCGCAAGTACCTCTCCAACCTCGGCGTGAGCGACGGCCTGATGAAGGTCGTGAGCTTCGGCGAGGAGCGGCCCGCCAACCCGGGCAGCGACGAGGGCGCCTGGGCCGAGAACCGCCGCGTCGAGCTCGACCTCGACGAGTAGGCGCACCCCGACCATGTCGTACCGTCGTCGTCTCCTCCCTGCGCTCCTCGTCCTGCTCGGGACGGGCTGCATCACGACCGCCGAGCAGGGCCGCCGGATGCAGCAGCGGATCGAGGTCCTCGAGCGCCGCCAGGCCGAGCAGGTCGAGGCCCAGGCGGCCGCCGAGGCCCGGCAGAAGGCCGCGCTCGACGAGGCCCTCGGCCGGATCGACGCCAAGCTCGCCGAGGTCACCCGCGCCATGGATGCCCTCGGCCTCTCGGCCCGGAAGACCGACGCCAACTTCGGCGCCACCCTCGACGGGATGCTCACCGACATCCAGAAGTTCCGCGGGGAGCTCGAGGAGCTGAAGTACCGCACCGGCCAGGTCGAGCAGGGCCTGACCGACACCAAGAGCGAGGTCGCGACCCGCCTGGAGAACACCCTCACCGAGGCCCAGCAGCAGATCGAGGCCCTCAAGGGCGACGAGGCGGTGGCGAAGCTCCAGGCCAAGCAGAAGGCCCAGCGCCTGGCCGAGTCCGGGGATCGCCCCAAGCTCCTGAACATGGCGGAGGGGCGCCTCAAGGAGGGCGAGTACGTGCTCGCCCGCGAGATCCTGCAGGACTACCTCAAGCGCTGGCCCGACGACCCCCAGGCCGGGGGCGCCCAGCTGCTGCTGGCCGAGACCTACTTCCGGGCGAAGGACTACCGGGGCGCCATCGTCGCCTACGGCGACCTGCGCAAGAAGTATCCCGACCACCCCCTGATGCCGGGGGTCCTCCTGAACCTCGGCGAGTGCTTCGTCGCGCTCGACCTCAAGCAGGAGGCCGGCCAGTTCTACGACGCGGTCATCGCCCGCTACCCGAAGACGGACACCGCCGGGAAGGCCCGCAAGCGCAAGCAGGAGCTGGGGATCAAGTGACGGCCTCCGTCTCCCGCGCGGCCCTCGTCGCCCTGGCCCTCGGCGCGCTGGCCGTGGCGGCGCCCGCGAGCGCGGCGGGGAAGGGGAAGAAGAAGGCCCCCCCGGGCGAGCCGAAGACCCTCTCGATCTTCTTCGAGGTCTCGAACCGAGGCGAGCTCGACCCCTGCGGGTGAGCGGCCAAGCCGCTGGGCGGTCTGGCCCGGCGCGGGACGGTCCTCGCGGGAGCCCGTGAGGAGGGCGCCGCCCTCCTCGTCCTCGACGGCGGCGACGCCCTCTACCGGCGCCTGGGTGAGGAGGAGACCACCGAGGAGGAGCGGGCCCGGGCGAAGGTGATCCTCGAGGTCATGGGCCGCCTGGGCACCGACGCCATGGCCGTCGGGCCCCGGGACGTGGCCGGCGGGGTGAAGCTCCTCCAGAAGGGCGCCGCCGAGGCCGGGATCGCCCTGCTCTCGGCGAACCTCGAGACCGCCAAGGGGCGGGCCGTCTTCCCCGCGAGCGTCGTCCTCGAGCGGGGCGGCCTGCGGGTGGGCGTGATCGGCGTCTCCACCGCGGACCTCCGGGTGGCCGAGGCCCGCGCCTACCTGGGGGCGAAGCTCACCGCGGCGGCCCCGGCCCCCGCGGTGCAGAAGGCCGCGGCCGCCCTGAAGGGGAAGGCCGACGTGATCGTCCTCCTCGGCCGCCTGACCACCCGCGAGCAGCGGGAGGTGGTGGCGGCGGTGGACCTGCCCCTGGCCCTCATCGGCAGCAGCGGCCAGGCCCCCTCGGCGCCCGGGCGGATCGGCCGGGCCCTCGCCTACGAGGGGGGCTTCCGGGGCCAGGTGCTGCAGCGGGTCGATCTGCGGGTGAGCGAGCCCGGGGGAGGCTTCCGGGACGGCGCCGAGCGCGAGATCGTGCCCGCGCCTCCCGGCCTGAAGACCCCCAACGACGCCAGCGCCCGGGCGATCTATCTGGACGCCTTCAAGGCCATCGATCCGGCCCTGGACGCCCTCCTGGAGCCGGTCCGCTCCGAGGAGGAGCTCGAGGCCCGCAAGAAGGGCCGGGAGAAGGCCGCCGAGTAGGGCCCCCTTCTTGCCCCTCCTTATATGCCGCCCGGGGGTGGGGCTCTGCGTTGACCACCCGGAAATCGGGGTGGTATTCCTTCGCCTCTTACGATCCTGGGAGGGAAGTGCCGTTTTGAGCCTCTTGCGAAGTAGCTGGAAGAATGCCCTCGCCCTCGCCCTCGGGCTCCTGATCGGTGCCGGGGCCGGCGCCTGCACCAACCCCTCGGTCGACCCCCCGGATGGTGGGGACACCATCTTCGAGAGCTGCTCGGTGGACAGCGAGTGCAACCCGAGCGGCGGGTCGGCCTTCCGCTGCCACCGTGAGCTGCGGCGCTGCGTCTGCATCTCGGACGCCTCCTGCCCGGCGAACCTCTTCTGCAACGCCTTCACCGGCGCCTGCGTGGCCGAGGTCCCCGGCTGCACCTCGGACGGCCAGTGCGCGCCGAGCCAGTACTGCGACGTGGGCAACCGCACCTGCCGCGATCGCCGCAGCTACTGCGAGCAGTGCACCCAGGACGCGCAGTGCGGCTCCAGCGCCGATCGCTGCATCCGGGACGACCAGCTCGGCCGCTCCTTCTGCGGCAAGGCCTGCACCACCGACGCCGACTGCGACGACCAGTCGACCTGCCAGGACAAGGCCGGCGGCAAGAGCTGCTGGCCCACCAACGCCAACTGCGACTCCCTGGCGGGCTGCAACCCCGACTCCGGCCAGGCCTGCGCCGCCGACGCCGACTGCACCGACGGCACGGACCAGGTCTGCGACCAGGTACAGCAGCTCTGTGTGGCCCGCGTGCCCACCTGCCCCTTCGGCCAGGTCTGCGATCGCGACAGCGTCACCTGCACCGCCGCCTGCACCACCGACGACGAGTGCAACCTCGACCCCGACTGCGAGGGCACCCTCTGCCGCTGCACCAACAACCAGTGCACCCCGATCGCCCTGTGCCGGGACAACAGCGACTGCGAGGCCGGGAAGGTCTGCGTCATCGAGCCGGCTCAGTCCGACGGTGAGTGCGGCACCGCCTGCGAGATCGACACCGACTGTCCCCAGGGCTCGGTCTGCACCGACCTGGGCAGCCGCAAGGCCTGCATGACGGGCTGCACCAGCAGCGCCGACTGCACCCTCGCCCAGAACTGCTCCGCCGGCCGCTGCGTCACGGGCTGCCAGGTGGACGACGTCTGCGACCTCTGTCAGCGCTGCGCCCCGATCAACCCGCAGGTGAACGAGTGCCGGGGCGTCGGCTCGGTCTACTGCCAGACCTGCGCGGCCCCCGCCGACGGCTGCCAGCCCGCCACCGGCACCCAGTACTGCTGTGACATGGACTCGAGCGCGGGCATCGCCGGCTACCTGGGGCAGGATTGCTCGACCACCGCCTGCCCGCGGGGCTTCGAGTGTTACGCCATCTCTGACATCTTCGGCACGGTCCTGGCGCAGAACTGCTTCCCCTTCGATCCCAGCGTCTGCTCGCAGCCCACCTGCAACTAGAGACACCCTCCCACGATGCTGCGCACCCTCTCCCTCGGCGGTCTGCTCCTCCTCGCTCTCCTGACCGCCTGCCCCGGGGGTGGTGACGAGCCCTTCGACGGAGGCACCCTCGGCGCCGGCGGCGAGTGCACGGTGCAGGACGACTGCTTCGGCTGCGGGGTCTGCCGGCTGCCCTACGACGAGGTCTGCCTCGAGGGGCAGTGCTGGCTCTCGGGTCCTCCGGACCGGCACGGCGACCCCATGGTGGGCAGCTACCTGGTCATCGCCACCTTCCCCGACGAGCTGGACCGCAACCGCATCCTGAGCGGCGCGATCCGGATCCTCGACAAGCGCAAGGCGAACGGAGAGACGCTCACCTGCGCCGAGCTGATGGCCGATCCCATCGCCACCGACGCCGATCCCCTGATCAACCGAGTCCGCACCCTCGAGCCCCGGCTGCAGATCCCGGCCACCGCCGACCAGTCGGCCATGGGCGTGACCGCCGGCCTCGGCGAGGATCGCCTGATCTTCGTGCGCATCCACGAGGAGACGAACGGCGTCGGCACCCTCCTCTCCCTGGGCTGCGTCGAGGGCGTGGACATCGTGCTGGGCGCCGAGTGCACCGACAACGCCGGCTGCGAGCGGCCGAGGATCTGCGAGCTGGCCGGGGCCGACACGGGCTACTGCGGCCCCATCTCGGTGGAAGTGCCGCTCTCGATGCCGTAGGCTCACGGGCAGTGGTTCTCGCTCGCTTCCTGCTGCCGATCTTCCTGGGCGGGGCGCTGGCTCTGCCCGCGCTCCCGGCCCGAGCCGGTGATCCGCTGGACGACCGCGACGGCACCGAGAGCTGGGACACCTTCGCTGGCGCCGCCCGGCGCCGGGAGGCCGCCGAGCGCCGCCGCAAGGCCATCCTCGAGCGGGTGCTGCAGGAGTGGGAGTCGCGGCGGGACGCCTGGCAGGCCGAGCGGATGGACCTGCGCAACGAGCAGTACCTCCAGTCGGAGATCCGCTCGATGCAGTCCCTCGGGATGCGGGTGAACGGCATCGACATCATCCAGGAGCGCCCCCGGCCGCGGCCGGAGCGGGCGGCGAGGCCCCCGGCTCCCCGGGAGGCCGCGCCGGACGCCTCGGGCGGTGAGGAGGCGATCCCCGCCTGGATGCAGGAGGAGGCGGCCCGCCTCGAGGCGGACACCCTCGCCGGCGCCGCCCGGGAGGAGGAGCGGCGCGCCGCCGGGGCGCGGGAGAGCGACGCGCGCCGCCGGGCCGAGGCCGAGCGGGATCGGCGCGAGCGGGAGGCCGCCGAGCGCGCTCGCCAGGAGCAGGACGCCGCGGAGCGCGCCCGCCGGGAGCGCGAGAGCGCCGAGCAGGAGGCCGCCGAGCGCCAGCGCCGCGAGAACGAGCGCCGGGTGCGCCAGAAGGTCGAGACGGACCGGGCGGTCTGGGACTCGATCGACGAGGAGCGCGCAGGCCGCAGGGATCCGGCCGAGGTGGAGAGGGAGCGCCGGCGGGCCGAGAAGGAGGCTCGCAAGGAGGCGCGCCGCCGCGCGAAGGAGGAGAAGGCGCGCCAGCGCGAGGAGGAGCGCGCCGCGAAGCAGGCGGCGAAGGAGCGCGAGCGCCGGGAGCGCGAGGAGCTCGAGCGCCGGATGGAGGCCGAGAAGGAGGCCCGCAAGCTCGCCGAGCGGGAGGCCGAGGCCGAGCGCGAGCGGCTCGAGGCCGAGGCGAAGGCCCGGGAGCAGGCCGAGTTCGAGGAGCGCCGGCAGGCCGAGGCGGCCGAGGCGCGCCGCAAGGAGCGTGAGAAGGCCCGGGCGAAGGAAGACGCCGAGCGGGAGGCCCGCCTCGAGGCCGAGCGCCAGGCCGAGGAAGACGCCGCGCGGCGCGCCGCCGAGGCGAAGGTCGAGAAGAAGAGCGCCCGGGAGCTGGCGATCGAGGAGGCCCAGCGCGAGGCCGAGCGCGCAGCCGAGGCCTCCCGGCGGGCCCGCGAGGAGCGCCGCGCCCGCGAGGAGGAGGAGGAGCGCTCCGCCGCGGCCAAGGCCCTGGCCGCCGAGCGGGAGCGCCTGCGGGAGATGGTGCGCAGCACCGACGGCCTCGACGACGCCGAGAAGGTCGAGGAGTTCCAGCCCAGTGACGAGGACGAGGACAAGAAGCGCAAGAAGAAGAAGAAGGAGAAGAAGCGCGAGGCCTACGTCGATCCGGATCTGGCGAAGGAGTTCGAGAGCCTCTCGGACGACGACTTCTAGGCGAGGGGACCCGATCACTTTTGGCGGAGATCGGGGCCGATCTGTCAAGGCGCCAGAAAGGCGTCATGTGGGGTCCCCTCCAAGAAAACTGAATGAATCCAGGTGATTGGATCTTTCTGGCGGGACCTCGGGCGGAATGTCAGAGGAAGCTGCCATACTGTACGCACATTCAGGTGCATCCATGAGCCATCCCGCCCGACACGATCACGAAGACGCCTACCGTCCCGGACTCATCCTGGCCCCCGGCCACGGCTGCCTCTCCAGCGAGGGCCGCTGGGTCCTCTCGCGCCCCGGGCCCATCTCCTGCGTGCGCAGCGATGCGCCGAGGGGCGCCGCGCCCCTGCCGATGGAGATGGCCGCCATGGTCGACGCCGCCCTCGACGCCGCGCCCCTGCCGCCGCGCTGGGTGGTGGTGGGCGCCGACGGCGATCCCCTCCTGACCGGAGGAGGCTGGGGCGAGGCCATGCTCGCGGCCGCGGTCCACGTGGTCGAGCGGGGCGTCGGCCTCTGGGTGGCCACCCGGGGGGCGCCGAGCCAGGGCGCCTGGGCGACCCTGCTGGAGCACGCCGCCGGGGCGGGGGGTGCGCGCCTCGAGCTCGGCCTCTTCTCCCTCGATCCCTCCCTGGCCTCGCTCTACGAGCCCGGCGCCCCCTCGCCGGCCGATCGCCTCGCCGCCGCGCGCCGCCTCGCCGGGGTGGGCGTGACCCTCTCCGCCCGGGTCAGCCCGCTCCTCCCCTGGATCTGCGACACCCCCGAGGTGCTCGAGGAGGTCACGGCCCACCTCGCGAAGATCGGGATCGATCAGGTCCACACCTCCTACCTCCACCTCGACGCCGGGGGTCAGGGCCGCCTCGGCCGGCTCCCGCCGGCCCACCGGGCGCTGCTGCGGGGCCTGCTGCGGGAGAGCCCGCACCGCGAGGGGGAGGCCTGGCTCCTGCCCGCCGGCCTTCGGGCCGAGGGGTACCGCCGTTTCCACCGGGCGGCTGCCCGCCACGGCGTCACCGTGCGGGTCTGCCGCAGCGCCAACCCCGATCTCGAGGGCGCCACCCGCTGCTTCGCCACCGAGCCCGAGCAGCGCGCCAGCGCCGCGCCGTCCTCCTTGCGCCCGAGCCGTCCCGCGCCGCGCCCGGCCTCCTCGCCGGTGGTCCGCGAGCGGCGCGCCCTGCGCCCCGACGAGGACGCCGAGGACGCCGCGCCGGGAACCCAGCTCAAGCTGCTCTGAGCGACTCGAGGGGGCGCCGCGCGCCCCCGCCCCGCCCGCTACTCGGCCGCGAGGCTAGAAGCCCAGGAGCTTCTTGGCCTTCTGGGCGGCCTCTTTCTTCTTCTTCTCGGCCTCTTCCTTCAGCTTCTTCTCGGCCTCGGCCTTGCGGGCCCGGGCCTCGGCCTCGAGCTTCGCGGCCTTCGCCTTGGCGTCGGCCTCCGCCTTCTCCCGGGCCTGCTGGGCGCGCTGGCGGGCGGCCTCGGCCTGTTGCCGGGCCTCCTCCTGGGCGGCCCGCTTGCGGGCGTCCAGCTCGGCCTTCGCGTCGCGCGCCTTGTCGTCGAGGCCCGGCGCGGCCGCCCCGAGGGCCGCGGCGCCAGCGCCGAGCGCCACCTTCTTCAGGAGCGGTCCGACCTCGACCCCGGTGATCTTCGGCCGGTCCCAGGTGCCGCCGATCTTCAGGGGCACCGGCACCGCCTCGGTGACGACCTGACGGCCGACCGCCCGGTTCACGATCTCGGGATCGATGAGCGCGGTCCCTCGCAGGTCGACCTCGTTCTTCAGACTCCCGCCTCCCTCCAGCTCCATCGCCCCGAAGCGGGTGGGGGAGCGCAGCTTCTTCTGCAGGGTGAACTTGCCGGCGTCGAAGGCCAGGGCCGTCTTCACCTCGCGCAGGATCGTCCCGCCCGAGCCGCCGGTGGAGAGGGCGAGGGGCTTCGCCTTGCCGAGGCCCGCCTTCGCCATCCCGGCCAGCAGTGGCGCCGAGACCGCCCCCAGCACGTCGAGGGAGGTGAGCTCCAGGCTGGTGGTCTCCAGCCCCACCAGGCCCGTCGCGCTGCGGCCGAGGTCGGCGGCCGAGAGCCCGCGGCCCTTCAGCTTCACGTCCTGGTCGGTGACGCCGCGGACGCTGCCGGCGAGCTTGCCGCGGCCGGCCAGGGCCTGCCCCAGGTCCACGTCGTCGACCTTCAGGGCCAGGGTGTAGCCGGTGTGCTCGGCGGGCAGATCGAAGGTGGTCCCGCCGGCCGAGATGCGGCCGCCCCAGAGCTCGAAGTCCAGCGCCTCGAAGGTGACCACGCCCCGGCGCACGCTCAGGCGGCCCACGAAGCGCTTCATCTCCATCCCCTGGAAGCGGGCCCGCTCGGCCGAGAGGGCGCACTGGCCGTTGACCGTCGAGAGCAGCCCCCGGGTCTCGGCGTCCAGGCCGTGGGGGTTCTCGCCGGCCGTCGCCGGGGTCGCCGCCTCGGCCGGGGCCTCCTCCTCCTCACCGAGGAGCTCGTCCACGTCGAGGTAGCTGCTCTTCAGGTCGCAGCGGAAGTCCGGAGCCTCGGGGTTGGTGAGGCCCAGGGTGCCCTGCATCCGGCTGTGCCCCCAGATCAGGCTCGCCAGCGTGAAGTCCAGCCGCATCGTCTTCGGGAGGTCCGGCTGGCCGTCGAGGCGCAGGCTGCCCTCCAGCCGTCCGCCCGGAGGCAGGGCCGCCGCGCCGGGCACCGAGCGGCGCAGGTCGTCGAAGGCGAGCGCCAGCTCCGAGAGCTGGATCTGGTAGGTGGGCGACGGCCCCGAGAGCCCGCTCACCTTGCCGCTGCCGCGGATCCGGGAGCGGCCGATGGTCGCGCTGAGCTTCTCCAGGTCGGCCTGCTCCTCCTGCTGCCGGGCCTGGAGGACGAGCTCCAGGGGCTGCCCGGCGGGCTTGTCGAGCAGCACCTCGCCCGCCTCGTCCCGGCTGCGCAGCGCGAGGCCGTCCAGGGAGGCGTTCAGGGAGAGGGCGGTGCTCGTCTCCCCCGGCGCGGCGTCGGCCACGATCCGGCCGCTGCCCTTCACGCCGAGCTCGGGCAGATCGAGATCCAGCTCCTTCAAGGTCAGCTCCACGTGGGCCTTCTGCCGGGCGCCCACCGCGTCGGCCTGCACCGTCAGCTCGAAGCCGCCGGCGACCTTGCGCCCGCCGGCGAGCCCCTCGGCCACCGGGGGCAGGAGCTCGCGCAGGGAGGCCAGGCTCACCGGGCCGGTGGAGAGGGCGGCGCTCATCGGCGCCCCGGGGGTGGTGCCCAGCTCGAGGCTCCCCTTCATCCGGGCCTCGTCCACGGCCAGGCGCAGATCGGGGATCTTCAGCCGCTCACCCTCGAGCTTGCCCGCGAGGGAGAGGTGGAGGGGGCGGCCCGCCCGCTTGTGGAAGACCTCGCCGTAGCCCACCGTGGCCGCGTCGAGGTCGACCCGCACGCCGACCGTCTTGCCGTCGGCCTCGATGGCGGCGGAGACCGGTCCGGCGAGCTCGAGCTCGGGGGGGAGCAGGCCGGCGCCCGCGGGCAGGACGGCCAGCAGGGGCTCCAGGGCGGCGAGCTTCAGGGAGAGGTCGGAGCGCTCCAGGGCGGCGGGGGAGAGCCCGTGGGCCACGAGCCCGCCGCGGGCCTCCAGGCCGCCGCCGGAGATCTCCAGCCGGCGGAGCTCGTAGCGCGGCGCCTCCAGATCGGCCGCGAGGTCGAAGCCCAGGGTCAGATCGAGGGGCGCGCCCCGGGCCGCGCCTTGCTTCAGCCGCAGCGCGGCGAGCTTCAGCTCGCCCTCCAGCGAGGCGCGCTTCAGCCCCGCGCTCGCCGCCACGCCCAGGCGCACCTCCAGGGTGCCCTCGGCCGGCGCCAGGCTGTCCGCCGGGAGGAGGCCGCCCCAGGGGCCGAGGGCCAGGGGCCCCGCCCGCAGATCCACCGAGAGCTCGGGGAGGGGATCGAAGGAGAGGTCCCGGCGCAGCTCGGAGAGGCGCAGGTCGACCGACACCGGCGCGCGGCTCTCGCCGTCCACCAGGGTGGCGCGCAGGGCCGCCTCGATGGGGGCGCCGAGCTGGATGTTGGAGAGCTCCAGCGAGGTCTGCTCGACGGCGAGGGGGCGGCCGAGCATCGCGTCGTCGATCCTCACCTCGAGGTTCCGCAGCGCGAGGTGGGTGAGCCGCGCCCCCTCCAGGAAGGAGAGGTCGGTGGGACCCTCCTCCCCGGCGGCGGACGGCGGCGCCTCGGCCTCGGCGGCGGCCAGACGATCGAGGATGTCCTGGAAGTCCCAGCGGCCCCCGGCGTCGCGGGCGGCCCGCAGGGTCACGTCGTCGATCTCGATCGCCTGCACCTCGAGCTCGGAGCCGAAGGAGGTCAGCGCCCGCCACAGCCCGATGCGGACCACCACCTTGCCCACCGAGAGCTGGGGCTCGCTCGCGCCCTCCGGGCCGCCGAGGGTCACGCCGCGCACCTCGGCGGAGAGGGTGGGGAGGACCGAGCCCACGATGGCGCCGACCTCGAGCTTGCGGCCGAGGGTCTCGGAGACCTCGCCGGCCAGCGCGTCCTTTCGCTCGGCGATGATCCGCTCGGGCTCGAGGAGGAAGAGCGCGGCCACGGCGGCGCCGGTCAGGAGGAGCAGGACCCCTCCGAGGATCACGAGGATCTTCTTCATCATCATCCCTCCCGCGTTCGCAGGGGATCGGGGGCCAGCTTCGGCTCGAGCAGATCCACCACCCGCACCAGGTCCGAGCGGGTGATGGACTGCTGGCTGTGCTCGCGGACGGCGAGGAGCAGCTCGGTGAGCCACTGCCAGATCAGGAGGAGCGCCGCGTGGGCCTGCGCGTGGTCATCGTCCTCGCGCCAGCGCTCGTTGCGCATGGTCTCGTCGATGGCCTCGAACTCGCGCTCCATCTCCCAGCGCACCAGCTGGAGGGCGCGGCGCCAGAGGGCCGGCGTCGGTGGGCGGGGCTCCTCGTAGAGCGGCGCGAAGCGCTGGCCGGCCGCCTCGCTCTCCCAGTCGGTCACCGGCGGCGGCCAGGTCTTCAGCTCCTCGAGGATGTGGCGCACCACCTCCTCGAGCACCTTCTCCTTGATGGGGATCGGCTTGAGCTCGTAGAGCCACTCGTAGGGCTTGATGACCCGGCCCATGGCGCGTCCCTAGGGGATCTCGTTGGGCACGCAGGCGCAGCGCGAGGCGTTGCAGGTCTCGTTGGCACCGCAGACGCCGTTGCAGTCCGCCGGGCAGACGCAGGCGCAGGCCGCCATGTCGAACTGATAGGTGCCGCCGCAGTCGAACTGCAGGGGATCGCAGACGCAGTCGCAGGCCGCCGCGTCGAAGGTGGTCCCGGAGCCGCAGCTCATGTTGGGGCTGCACTCACAGCCGCAGGTGCCGACGTTGCAGCTCTCGTTGCCCGAGCAGGTGCCGCCGCAGTCGCCCGGGCAGGTCCACTGGCAGGCGATGGGATCGCAGGTGAAGCCGGCGCCCGGGGAGGCCACGCCGCAGTCGGGCGGGCACTCGCAGAGGTCGGTCACCGGGTTGCAGACCAGGGGCGAGACGCACTGGCCGCCGCAGGGCTGCTGGCCGTCGGGCAGGGGCGAGCGGTCGGACCAGTAGCGGTAGCTCACCGCCAGATCCAGATCGACGCCGTCGGGACGGTAGGCGCCATAGAGCTGCACCGAGCGCGAGTTGCCGTCGTAGTCGAAGCCGTCGATCCGCGAGCGGGGCACGGTGACCACGCTGCCGTTGGCCTTCTCCAGGGCGACCTTGAGGGTGGCGGAGATCGGCGCCTCGGAGAGGGTGTAGGGGCTGGTCGCGCCGCCGGCGGCGGTGATGATCGCCGAGACCGTCGGGCCGATGTTGGCCAGCTCCTGGATGTGGGAGAGCACCCCGCCCAGGGACGTGATCACGCGCTCGTAGGAGTCGCTCTGGTTGCCGCAGTTGGTCTGGCTGAAGCCCGGTCGGCAGAGCAGGCCGTTCACCAGGGTCGCCCGGCCCTGGAAGAAGCTGATGAAGTTGTTCTCGGCGGTGGTGGTCACGCCGGTGCTCTGCTCGTCCTCGTCCGAGAGGATCACGACGACCAGGCGCGCGTTCGAGCGGATCTGCGAGGCGTGGGTGCCGAGCATGAAGTCCTGGGCGCTCTCCAGGCCGCGCTCGTTCGCGTTGCCGCCGGTGCCCGGCGTGGTCCGGCTCTGGAAGGTGGCCAGGTTCGTGGTGAAGCCCGCGAAGGAGCTCGTCGTGTAGTAGTCGGTGTAGATGACGCCGATCCGCCAGTCGAGGGTGCTGTTCTGCAGCTGGTTGACGGTCGCCGCGGCGGCGTCGGAGAGGGCCGCCTGCTCCTGGCTCATCGAGCAGGAGTTGTCGATGACGTAGAGGAAGTCGACCGGCTGCGGTGGCACGGTGAGGAAGGTGTCGCACTGCACGTCGATGACGTCGCCGATCTGCGCCACCGGCGAGCCGTTGGCCAGGTCGTCCCGCGCGATGCGGGTGGCCTCGGTGGCCGCGGCGGTGCGGGCGAAGGACATCACGTAGACCGACCGGTTGGCCGAGCGGCGCGCCAGCTCGAAGCTCACGTTGTAGGGGCCGGTGACGCCGGCGTTGGTGCCCCAGAGGCCGGAGAGGCCGCCGCGCACCGCCTGGGCCCAGCCGTCCATCGCTCCCCAGGCGTCGCCGCCGGCGCCCCAGGAGAGGGTGCCCCGGATGGCCGGGTAGCCATCCCAGGTGGTGAAGGGCTGGGAGATCACGTTGGACTCGCCGCCGGTGCCGGCGAAGGCCTGGCGGGCGGCGGTGAGATCGGCGTTCACGTCGGCGCCCGCGGGGGCGCGGGAGAGGACCACCGCGCCGATCTGCTGGGCGGGATCCCAGACCATCAGGCCGACGTCGTCGCCGCCGGCGGTGAGGGTGCGGGTGGAGGTGTAGGCGGTGAGGGTGGCGAGGTTCAGGTCACCGGTGACCGCGAAGTGCTGGAGCACCGGCACCAGGTTCTGGGTGGCGCAGGCCGCCGCGATCGTCGGGCTGACGTCGCCGCCGTTGTTGGGGTCGAGCTCGGCGGGCAGGCCGCCGGCGGCCGGATCCACGCGGCCGTTGCCGTTGCGGTCCTCGGCGCCGTCCATCACGCCGTCGCCGTCGGAGTCCGGGTTCAGGGGGTTGGTCGTCGTGCCGGGATCGGCGTCGGGCACGAAGTTGGTGCAGCGGGCCGGATCGGTGTTCACCGTCGCCCCCGACTCGAGGCCGTCGGAGAGGCCGTCACCGTCGGTGTCGAAGTTCGTCGGGTCGGTCTCGCCGGGGTCCACCTGTCCGTTGTGGTTGGCGTCCTCCTGGCCGTCGAGGAGGCCGTCGCAGTCGGTGTCGGCGTGGAGGGCGGAGGTCTCGCCCAGGTTCACCTGCCCGTTCTGGTTGAGGTCCTCCTGGCCGTCGAGGAGGCCGTCGCCGTCGGTGTCGGGGTTGCCCGGATCGGTGCCGGTGACGTTCAGCTCGGTGGTGTCGCTGATGCCGTCGCCGTCGGAGTCGGTGTCGGGGACGAGGGGGTTGCTCTCGCCGGGGTCGACCCGGCCGTTGGCGTTGCGGTCCTCCTGGCCATCGGTGAGGCCGTCCCCGTCGGTGTCGGCCACCGTCGGGTTCATCTCGCCGACATCGACGCTGCAGTTGCCGTTGGTGTCCTCGATGCCGTCGGGGACCCCGTCGCCGTCGGTGTCGCGCACCGTCGGGTCGGTCTCGCCGGGATCGACCACGCCGGTGCCGTTGCGGTCCTCGCAGCCGTCGGAGAGGGTGTCGCCGTCGCTGTCGGAGTTGCGCGGGTCGGTCTCGGTGGCGTCACGCCGGCCGTTCCAGTTGCGGTCCTCGAGGCCGTCGGAGAGGCCGTCGCCGTCCGAGTCGGGGTCGAGGGGATCGGTGGTGGTCGCCGGGTCCTCGTCCGGGGTGAAGTAGCCCGCGCACTCGGGGTCGGGGGTGCTGGTGCGGCCGAGCTCGACGCCGTCGGCGATCCCGTCGCCGTCGGTGTCCCAGTCGTTGGGATCGGTCTGGGCGCCGCCGCCGTAGGTGCGCGAGAACTCCTCGGCGTCGGTGAGGCCGTCGCAGTCGGTGTCCTTGGTGTCGTTCTGAGGATCGTTGATGTTCGGCGGCGGGCGCACCGGCCGGATCGGACCGCCGTCGCTGCCGCCGTCCCCGCCCCCGTCGCCGACGCCGCCGTCGCTGCCGCCGCCGTCGCTCGTGGCGTCGGCGCCGCCCCCGTCACCGGAGTCGGCGGTGTCGCAGCCCGAGCAGCCCGGCAGGAGGGCCAGGCAGAGCACGAGGGTCACGGAGAGATCGATCAGGGACTTCAGCGGGCGATCCAGCGTACGCATCCCGACAGGCTACCAGGCGGGGTGCCCGGCCCGGTAGAGATCCGGGACCTTACCGTCTCTCGGCGCCGGGGCGCTGATAGACGACCAGGAGGGGCACCCCCGCCGTCTCCAGGCCGGCGACCGGGCGGGTCGTGCCGTACTCGGACCAGATCTCGAACTCGCGATCCCGGAACTCGGCGTGCACCTGGTAGATGGCCAGGTTCGAGCCGGCCACGTCGTGGGCGAAGCGCAGATCGCTGCGCAGGAGGCCCGCCTCCCGGTACCAGCGGTAGCTCTCGTGGCGGACCTCGTGGAAGTAGATCCGGGCCCCCGGCGGCGCGTGCTCGTTCACCCAGGGCAGGAGGCCGCGCACGGCGTGGCTCCAGAAGTGCCGCTGCATCCCCAGGCCGGCCGCGCCGGGCGCCCCTCCGGCGACCTCGTTGTAGGCCTGGGTGCCGACCGGGTGAAAGTGCGCGGTGGCCAGGGCCCCCGGGAGGAGGACCGCGCCGGCGACGAAGGCCAGGCGCAGGTAGCGGCGCAGGGGTGGGGCGCCGGCGGGCAGGGCGCCCTTCACGAGGGTCTCGATGGCCTCGCCGCCCAGGAGGAAGAGGAAGGGCATGGCGTGCATCCAGTGCTTCACCCCCCCGAAGATCGGCACCGAGGGCAGGCCGATGAGGACCATCGGGAAGAGCGCGAGGAGCAGGAGGAGCAGATCGCTCGAGCGCCGCCGCGACGCGGCCTCGCGCTCGGCCTCGTCCGCCTGCTGGGCCCCGGCGCCGCGGAGGCGCTGCACCACCGGCGTGATCCTGCGGGCGAGGAGCGCGGCCAGGCCGGCCCCCGAGGCGAGCAGCAGGGAGAGCGGCACGGTGAGCCCGGTGAGCACGAAGGGATAGAGGAGGGGGAAGGGGGGCTCGCGCAGCACCTCGCCCAGGTAGGCCCAGGGGTAGTGCTCGTGGTGGGCGTGGAAGCCGAGGTACCAGCCGAAGCGCTCGAAGGGGTGGTGCCAGAGGAAGGGCCAGGAGAGGTAGAGGAAGAGCGGCCCGATCAGGGCGAAGCCGAAGAAGGACCTCGGCAGCCCCTGCCAGCGGGCCTGCCAGCCCCCCGAGCGCCACCAGGCCGGGCCCTGATCCCAGAGCCAGTGGAGCACCAGCAGGGGGGGCAGGAAGTAGGCGTTGTGCTTCACCGCGATGGCCAGGCCGAAGGCCAGGCCCGCGAGCACCCCCCTGCGCCAGGAGCGCGGCGCCTCCTGGGCCCAGCGGTAGACGAAGACCGTGAGCAGCCAGGTGGTGGTGGCCGGGGCGTCGAAGCAGGCGAGGTTGTAGTGGAAGAACTGGCGGGGGACGACCAGCATCGCCAGGGCGGCGAAGAGGCCGGCGAAGGTGCTGCGCTCGCGCCGGCCGAAGAGGAAGGTCAGGGCGACGAGCAGGCCGGCGAAGAAGAAGGCCGGGACGCGGAAGCCCGTCAGGTGATCCGCGACGCCCAGCCCCTCGGTGAGCCAGCGGTGGGAGAGCCCGAAGAGGATCTTGGGCAGCGCCGGGTGCTCCCGGTTGATCTGGAAGTGGCGGACCAGCGCCTCGTCGCCGAAGGCCGAGAGGCCCTCGCGCCAGAGCGTGTCCAGCCAGTCGGCGTGACGCTTTCCGGCGTCGAAGTAGACGCTCTCGTCCCGGGGGATGCCGACCGTCTGGCTGCTCTGGAGCAGCACCCCCACCGTGCCCAGGAGGAGGGCGAGGGCCACGAGCTGGGGCCACCAGCGCTTCAGGAGGCTCACGGCGCGGCCTCCACCGCCGGGGCCGCCGCGGACGGGAAGGCCATCAGCTCCAGGCAGAGATGGCGGCCGCCGTCGTTGGGGGTGGTGATCTCGAGGACGGTCGGCGGGGGAGGATCGAGGGGGGGCGCGGCGCCGGCGGCGTCGGGGAAGCTCGCCCGCTGCCAGCCGGGCCGCGGCTCGACGGTGAGCTCACCGAGCCGGGTCTCTCCCCGCCGCAGCTCGAGCTGCACCGGCGCGGCGTCGCGCACCAGCCCCATCGAGCCGACGATCCCCGCCCGCAGCTCCAGGCGGTGATCCCGGGGCAGATCGGAGATCTCGATCCGCAGGGGCCGGCCCGTGGCCGGGTGAGCCATCACGCAGCGCCTCGGCAGGTAGTCGATCTCCCGGGTCTGCGCCCCCACCCAGAGCCAGGCGGGCCCCGGGCACTTGAAGCGGGCGCTCTGGTTGGTCCGGGGCAGCCAGCGGCAGGCGTGCCCGCCGAGGGTCACCCGGGTCGAGGCGATCGCGTCGGTCAGTCGCCAGGCCGGCCGGGGGCCACGCGGGGTGAAGCGCAGCAGCCGGGTCCGGGCGAGGCTCTGATCGACGCTCGGCGGGCCGAAGCGGCGGGCGAGGGTCCCGAGGGCCTCGTCGACCTCACCCCCGGCGAGGGTGGGGAAGGCCAGCACCCAGAGGCGCCCGGGCAGCTCGAGGTCGAGGTCGTCGGCGGGCAGGGAGAGCACCGGCAGCTCCTCGGGCAGCGGGCGCCGGGCCGCCTCGGCCCAGGGGGGGACCAGGAGGAGGGCGTCCCCGGGCGCGAGCGCGTCCTTCATCAGGGTGGCCGCGCTGCGAGCCTCGTCCTCGCTCGGGGCGGTGTGGGGCGAGAGCCACCAGAAGGCGGCGGCGGCCAGGGAGACGACGACGAGGAGGTTCAGCGAGAGCTTCGCCTGCAGCCTCGATCCGTCGCCCATCGTGGATCCGCCTCGCCCCGGGGCCGCGTCAGCTGCGCGCCTGCTGCAGGAGGACCTCGGACTTCCCGCGGCAGAACTCGCAGAGGTTGGCGTCGGTGTCGGAGACCTCCTCGGCCCAGGGGATCGCCATGGCGCAGTGGTGGTCGAGGCAGCGCCGCAGGCCCCAGAGGAAGCCCATGTGCTGCACGGCGAGCCGGCCGAGGCGGTCGCCGTAGGAGAGCCAGGCCTCGTCGTCCTCGGAGGTGTTCTCGGGCGGGGCCGGTACGCCGGAGGCGGTGACCACCGCGCAGCCGCTGCGGGGGGTGGAGAAGCCACCCGAGGGGGCCGTCCCGAGGGGCCCCTCGGGGAGGAGCAGCTCGGCGCGGGTCAGGTAGAGCACCCGGTCATCGGTGTAGCTGTCGAAGGGGGTCGGCGCCACGAGCAGGGCGTGGGCGTCGAAGGCGCCCTTCTTCCGGGGCACGGGATCCTTCAGCTGCCCGGCGTGCTCGCAGCCGACGCCGAAGGCCAGGTAGAGGCGGGAGCGGACCTGCGAGACGGTGGGCTCGACGAAGGGGTCGAGGGTGACGAGGTGGATCATCGCTTCCCGCCCTTCTTGGCGGCCTTCTTGGTCGTCTTCTTGGCGGTCTTCTTCGTCGCCTTCTTGGTGGCCTTCTTCGCCGCGGTCTTCTTCGCCGTCTTCTTGGCGGTCTTCTTCGTCGCGGCCTTCTTCGTCGCCTTCTTCGCGGTCTTCTTGGACGCCGTCTTCGCGGCGGCCTTCTCGGGGGTCTTCTTCTTGCTCGCCTTCTTGGCGGCCTTCTTCGGGGTGGCGGCCACCGCGGCCAACAGCCGCTCGAGCTCGTCGAAGTCGTTGGCCACGAGGTCGTCGGGATCCCGGAAGGCGCGGCCTTCGGGGGGGAGGAGCGCGAGGTCGAGCTGATCCTCGACCGCCACCGGCGGCAGGGAGAGGACGTGGCCGAGCTCCTCGATGAGGAGGCGGCGCACCTGGTCGTAGCCGTCGCGCTCGCGGGCGGGGAGGGGGCGGATCTGCGAGACCCAGAAGAGCTCCCGGAGCATCTCGGCCAGCCCGAAGAGGCTGCCCTCGGCGAGCACCTGCTGGTGGCGGCGCTGCCGGGTCTTCCAGTTCATGTCGGGGTCGTCGTCCGAGTCCCGCAGGTGGTGGAGGGCGGCGATGGCCTGCTCCTCGGTGGCGATCGGCCGGATGCCGACCGCGCTGGCCCTGGCCTCGGGGACCCGCACCGTCGCCTGGTCGTAGATGCGCCGGAGGCGCACGAAGCTGGTGCGAATGCCGCCGATCTCGAGGGCCTCGATGCCCTCGACCTCGCAGATTCCCTGGCTCGGGTAGACGACCCTGGTGCCTTCTTTCAGTTCCAAAGGAAAACCCCCATCGACTGGACTCTCGCAGATGCCCATAGCATCTGCCGGAGGGTCAAGTCAGTGGGGGTTGCCCGAAGTTCGGGGTTCGCGCAGGTCCGCGCTTCAGGCGTCCCGGGCCAGCAGGCCCTGCAGAATCGTGTGCAGCCTTGCGTCCACCTGGGCCTCGATGCGGGACTCGACCTCCTGGAGGGGAGGGGCCAGCTGCGGCTCGGCGCGGGCGTCGGGGGTGACGAAGAGGGCGGCGGCGATGGTGGCGGCCACGGTCAGGATGGAGACGGTGAGGGCGCGGGTCATCGTGTTTTCCCTTGGGCTACGAGGTGGGGAGGTGTCGTCCGATGGGGGCGACTTACCCACACCGTGCCACAAGGTAGGCGGCCGTCAATTTTCTGGTACCGTCTTCCCCATGAAGGCACGACGCGTCCTCCTCCCCGCCCTCCTCCTGCTCGGGATCGTCTCGAGCGCCACCTCCTGCCAGAAGGGCTGCACCCCCCAGGCGGTGCAGGAGGACGTCGAGAAGACGACCACCGCGGCCTCCCGGACCGGGATCTCCGTGGAGCTCAAGCACATCCGCAGCCAGATCGAGATGCACCGGCGGATGAACGGGGGCGAGAACCCCCCCTCGCTCCAGGCCATCGAGACCCTCACCCGCCTGAAGTACGCGGACGAGTACAGCTACGACCCGACGACCGGGGTCGTGACCTCGCAGAGCCACCCCGAGCTCTAGGCCCGGGGGGGGCGGGACTACTTGCCGCGGAGACGGCCGAGGAGCCCGCCGCCCTTGCCCTTCTCCTGGCGGCGCGCGAGGACCCGCAGCTGCTGCTGGGCGCCGCCGTGGTTCGCCTCGATCGAGAGCACCCGCTTGAAGTGCGAGGTGGCCTCGTCGTCGTTGCCGGCCTTCAGGGCGATGAGCCCGAGGAAGAAGTAGCCCTCGGCCAGGCGGGGGAGCTCCTGGAGGGCCTTCTCGATCTGCGCCCGGGACTCGGCGGCGACGGCGTCGCCCTCGGTGAGGAAGCGGGCGTAGGCCCGGTAGACGTAGAACTCGGCCTGGGAGTGGTCGAGCTCGATGGCCTGCTGGAGGAGGGGCAGGGCCTTGGGGGCCTTCCCGGCCTTCACCAGGATCGCGGCCTTCTCGAAGAGCTCCTGGGCCTTGAGGATCTGCCCCACGTCGGTCGGCAGGCCGCGGGCCTTGCGATCGAGGTAGACGTCGTACTCGGCCCGGCGCTCCTTGTCGGCCAGGTTCTCCTTGGCCGCGCCAATGCGGGCGAAGATCTCCTCGAGCTTGGGCGCGGCGGCGCCGAGGTTGAAGCCGGCGAAGCGGTCGGTGTGCCACTGCCGGGCCAGCTCGAGGTAGGCCTGCTGGATGGTCTCGTCCCGGGCGTTGTGGGGGACGCCGAGCACCTCGTAGTGGGACTGCTCGGCCATCGCCTTGTGCATCCGGGCGATCTCGGCGCGGGCCTGCTGATCCTCCGGGGAGAAGACCTGTCCGGCGTCGAGGTCGACCTGGACCGGGGCGGCCGCGGCGGGAGGCGCCGCGGGCGCGGGCGCGGGGGTGGCGGGCCCCCCCATGGTCGGCGGCGTGATCGAGGGAGGCGGCGCGGCGGGCGGGGGCCGCTGCAGGGGCGGCGCGCCCGGCGCGCCGGGAGGCCGGACCCCGGGGGCACCCCGAGCCGGACCCGCCGGAGCCGAGGGGGGCGGCGCGGCCTCCGCGGGGGCGGCCGAGTCCTGAGCGGTCTTCGAGAGGCGCAGCAGCCCGGTGCCCACCAGCGCGAAGAGGAGGGGCAGGTCCTCGTCGGGGACCTGATCCATCAGGATGCCCAGGGTGATCGTGCCCGCGATCTGCGGGGTGACCCGCTCGCCGGGGGCGACCTGCCGCAGGGTGTAGGACTCGCGATCCAGCAGGGGCGTGCGCACGAGGTAGGCGGCCTGCCGCTGGCCCAGGAAGCTCTTCAGGGTCTCGGTCGGGTAGAAGCGCCGGACGCCCTCGAGGATCGCCTTGAGGGGGTGGATCCGGTGGTCGGGGGTCGCGGCCGCCCCGTGGGGATCGACCACGAAGCTGGCCTCGCCGTCGGCCCAGCCCATGGCGGCGGTCGCCACCTCCTCGACCTGCATGGCCAGGGCCCGGTCCAGCTCACCCTGGCCCAGGACCTTCTTCTTGAGCAGGGCGTCGGCCAGGGGCAGCTTCTTCTTCTGAGCGAGCTCCACCGCCTTGCGGAAGGCCTCCTCCTCGATGGTCCCGTTCGCCACCTGCATCATCCCCACGTTCTCCTTCGCGAGGTTGCTGGAGGCGTGGCGGATCTGGCCGTGGTGGAAAGTGATGCGCCGGCGGGCCTTGCCCCTCACCAGCTCGAGGTGACCCGAGGCCCGCTGCTCGTAGAGGCGCAGGTAGATCCGGTAGGCAGGATCCTGGGCCAGCAGGGACTGGAAGTCGGTGGCCTCCGGCGTCTGCACCACGGCCCGGTGCGGCGCCCGCCGCTTCTGCTCGGCGGCCTGGCCGGGGACGGGGATGCCCAGGCGCTGGGCGACCTTGGTCTGGAAGGCCTTGTTGTCGAAGGGCTTCCCCAGGAAGTCGCACTGGAACTTCTGCCAGAGCTCGCGGCCGGTGCTCGCCTGCTTCAGGACGCCGCTGACCGCCAGCATCCCCAGCTTCGGGCCGGTGGAGGAGCGGATCTGGGCGGCCAGCTTCATGCCGTCGCTGCCCGGGAGGAAGAGGTCGAGGATCACCAGATCCGGCACGAACTCCTCCACCAGCTTCATGACCTGGGCGGCCTCGAGGCAGGTCTGCACCTCGAAGCCCATCTGCTGGCAGAGCTGGCTCATCGCCTCGGCGACGGGCTCCTCGTCGTCGATGACCAGGACCTTCTTCGACATGGTGACTATCGGACCTCCACCCAGACGGGAGAGAGCGCCAGCGCCCGGCCGCTCCCCAGCAGCTCGAGTACCGGCAAGAGAGCTTTCACCTTCGCGGAAAGGTTCTCGGGGAGCAAGGTGAGGGGCCCTCCCTCGCCCCCGAAGGGGCGCAGCTGCGGGCCGGCCAGGCCGCGGAAGTCCAGCTCCACCACCTCGCCGGGATCGATGCCCGCCCGCTCCTTCGCGAGGGCGACCGCGCGCTCGAAGCCGCCGAGCTCGTCGACCAGCCCCCGCTCGTGGGCCTGCGCGCCGGTCCAGACCCGACCCTGACCCAGGGCATCGACCTCCTCCACCGAGAGGCGGCGGCCCTTGGCCACCCGGTCCAGGAAGAGGTCGTAGCCGGCCTTCACGAAGCGCTCCATCGAGGCCCGCTCGGACTCGCTCCAGCCGTGATCGAAGCCGAGGATCCGGGCGTTGGGGGCGCCGTCGAGGGAGGAGACCACCACCCCGAGCTCGGTGAAGAGCGCGGAGAGATCGACGTGGCCGGCGAAGATGCCGATGCTGCCGGTGAGGGTGGAGGGATCGGCGACGATCAGATCGGCGCCGGCGGCGGCGTAGTAGCCACCGCTGGCCGCCACGCTCCCCATGGAGGCGACCACCGGCTTCTCCTTGGCGGCGAGCTTCACCGCCCGCCACATCAGGTCGGAGGCGTGGGCGTCCCCGCCGCCGCTGTCGATCCGCAGCACGATGGCGGCGACCTCGGGGTCCCGGCGGGCGTCCTCCATCTGCCGGGCGAAGGTCCGGGCGCCGGTGACGCTGGCGGCGTCGTCGAAGAGGGAGGAGGGGGTCTCTCCGGGCACGATGGTCCCGCGGATCTCCACCACGGCGATGGCCGTCCGCGGGCCCCAGGGGTGGCCGGCGTGGCGGCGGGCGCCGTAGCGGTGGATGAGCCGGGTCCGGGCGCCGGCGGGCGCGCCCTCCTGCCGGGCGAGGGCCTGCTCGTCCAGCTCGTCGGGGTAGACCAGGGCGTCGATCAGCCCGGCCTCGAGGGCCGCGCGGGCGCCGAGGATCCCTTCGGCCAGGAGCGCGTCGAGCCGCTCGGCGCCGAGGTCCCGGGCCGCGCCGACCGCCTGCCGGTAGCGCGGGGAGAGATCGCCCAGCAGCGAGGTGCGCACCTCGGCCTCGGCCTCCGAGATGTCCTCCTCGAGGAAGGTGTCGGGGGCGTTCTTGTAGCGGCCGATGCGGGCGAACTCGGCCCGGATGCCCAGCTCGTCGAGGAGGCGCCGCAGGTAGATCGACGTCGAGGAGAGCCCGTTGACCAGGAAGACCGCCCCCGGCGCGGCGAGGATGCGGTCGGCGCCGGTTGCCAGGTAGTAGAGGGCGTCGTCGGCGGCCTCGAGGTAGAAGGTCGTCTTCTTGCCGCTCTGTCGCAGGCGGGCGAGCGCCGCGCGCAGCTCCTCCACCTCGGCCATCGAGAGGGAGGCGCCCCCGGCGGCGCGGATCAGCACCCCGGAGATCTCCCGATCGCGGCGGGCCTGATCGAGGAGGGCGAGGAGCTCCAGGAGGCGGTCCCGCCGGCTGCGACCGAAGAGGAGGCTGCCGCCGTCGGCGAGGAGGTCGTCGAGATCGAGCACGGCCATGCCGATCCCGCTGACGATCGAGGAGTGGCGGGCGGAGGAGATCCGGACGTCGAGGCTGCTGGTGAGGCCCTGCTCACCGGTGTCCAGGCGGCGGGAGACCGGCGAGCCGGTGACGGCGACGCCGAGGTGCGAGAGGTCGATCCGCAGGCCGACCTCGATGCGGTGGGCGCCCTCGCTGCCGTCGAGGCGGTGACTGCCGCCCGCGAGGAGCTCGAGGCCGTGGAGCGCGCGCAGGCGGGCGGTCCAGCCCACCTCTCCGCTGCTGGCGAAGATGCGATCGGTGCCGGACCAACTCCAGGAGGTGCCCAGGGTGAGGCGCCCGCGGAGCAGGGAGGTGCCCAGCCCGAAGGCGTAGGCCGGATCGATCGCCCGGCTCGCGAGGTCACGCACCGAGAAGCCGTAGGAGAGGTGCTCGTGGGGGCGGCCGCCCACCGCGAAGTCGTAGGCGAAGAGCCGGGCGCGGGCCGGATCGCGGGTGGCCAGCCCCCGGGCCGAGAGCCCCACCGAGAAGGCGCGGCCGCCGAAGGCCAGCGAGCCGCCCAGCCAGCGCTCGTCACCCCGGGGGACCATCCGATCGTCGGTCCAGCTCCCGTGGAGGGCCATCGCCAGGTTCCGCCGCGAGAGGCCGTAGGCGACCCGGACCGCGTCGCGGCTCTCGGGCGTGCCCGCGCCGTCGGTCTGGTACTGGATGCGCAGCTCGTGCCCGGTCTGGAAGAGGAGCGCCGCCGGGTTGAGGCCGAGGTCGCTCGTGCCCTCGGCCAGGGCCACGTCGGTGGCCGGCGGGCGCAGGCCCGGCGCCAGCACCTGGGCGCGCGCCGGGAGGGCTCCGGCGAGGAGGGCGAGGGTCAGGAGGAGGGGCAGGCGAGGTCGAGGCTTCATGTCCACCGTTCTTTATAGCCCTGGAGCGCCTGTAATAGGCTCCCCCGCCATGAGCGATGCAAGCCTCGAACACCTCCCCGACTGGGCCCGCTCCCTCGGCCGCCACTACCTCGCCGGCGGGGTCTCGACCTTCGTCCTCCACGGCAACACCCGTGACCTGCAGCCGATCGGGAAGAGCGAGGGAGGGGTCGGACACGTCTCCCTGCGCGTGCTGCTCACCGATCACCTCTTCTCCGGCCGCGACCTCATCCTCCACTTCGATCGCTCGGCGGGGCTGCGCGCCGACACCAAGGGGCAGCAGCAGGCCCTCCTGCGATCGGTGGAGGCCTACGACGAGGTGCACGGCACGAACTACGGCGTGAGCCTGCCGCGCACCCCCGGCCGGGCCTTCCCCCTGATCGAGAGCCTCCTACGCCGGCGGGTGGCCGATCGGAAGCGGGTCACGGTGGTCCTCGACTTCGCCGAGACCCTCGCCCCGGCCCAGCCCGCGGCGGGGATGAGCGCCGACGACCGCTACGCCCTGGTCACCCTGCAGCGCTGGGCCCACGACGCGACCTTCCTCTCGGCGGATCTCTCCATCGTCCTGATCACCGAGCAGCTCGCCGATCTCTCGCCCGCCCTGGTGGGCAGCCCCTACGTGCAGTCGATCTCCGTCCCGCGCCCCGACGCGGAGGGGCGCCGCAGCTTCCTGAGGGATCGCCTCGCCGGCCGGGCGCTCTCCGAGCTCTCGGAGGTCTCGGAGGATCAGCTCGTGCAGGCGACGGCGGGCCTCTCCCGGATCCACCTCGGGCGGATCCTCGAGGGGGGCTCGCCGGAGGGGGGGCGCCTCGACCCGGCGACCCTGGAGAAGCGCAAGGCCGCCGTCCTCGCCGCCGAGGCCCACGGCCTGCTGGAGGTCGTCCAGCCCTCCCACGGCCTCGACGCGGTCGCTGGCCACGAGGGGGTGAAGCGGCGGCTGCGGGACGCGGCGGCGGCGCTCTCCCGCGGGCGTGGGGACGTGCTGCCCATGGGCTACCTGATCTGCGGTCCGGTGGGCACGGGCAAGACCTTCCTCGCCACCTGCTTCGCCGCCGAGGTGGGCGTGCCCTGCGTGAAGCTCAAGAACTTCCGCTCCCAGTGGGTGGGCGCCACCGAGGCCAACCTCGAGCGGATCCTGGCGCTGCTCAAGGCCATGTGGCCGGTGGTGGTCATCGTCGACGAGGCCGACGCCTTCCTGGGTGATCGGGATCAGGGCGGCGACTCGGGCGTGGGGCAGCGCGTCTTCGCGGCCATCGCCTCCTTCATGGGCAACACCGACTATCGCGGGAAGATCCTCTGGTTCCTGCTCACGGCGCGCCCCGACCTGTTGCCGGTGGACATCAAGCGGCAGGGGAGAGCCGAGGAGCACCTGCCCCTCTTCCCCCCCGAGTCCCCCGAGGAGATCGACGCCCTCTTCCGGGCGCTCCTGAAGAAGAACGCCGTGCCCACCGGCGTCGAGACCATCAGCGACCTCCTGCCCGAGGAGAGCCGGCTCTCCGGGGCCGAGCTCGAGGCGGTGATCGCCCGGGCGCACTTCCGGGCGGCCACCGACGAGCGGCAGAGCGTCACCCCCGAGGATCTCGAGGCGGTGCTGGCCGACTTCCGGCCGCCCTCCTACCCCGAGGCCATCGCCCTCCAGACCCTGGTGGCGGTGCGCGAGTCCACCAGCCGCGAGGTGCTGCCGGAGGGCCTGCGGGACCTCGATCCTGCCGAGGTGCACCAGCGCATCGCGCGGCTGCTGGCCCTCGTCGACTGAGGCGGCGGCGGGCGGCGGGCGGCGGGCGGCGGGCCCTCAGGCCACGCGCAGGATCACCAGCTCACGCACGCCCTTGGGGGCGCGCACCGTGGCCTCGTCCTCGGCGCCCTTGCCCACGAGCGCCCGGCCGAGGGGTGAGCTCGGGGTGATCACCTTCACCGTCTCTCCCTCCACCTCCACCTCCAGGCCGCCGGCGGCGGGGCCGACCAGGTAGACCTGGGTCTCGCCCTCCTCGTCCTCGACGACGACCAGCGCGCCGAGGCCGACCCTGCTCCTCGCTCCCGAGATCGAGAGGAAGGCGCTCTTCGCCTGCTCGAGCTCGTCCACCCGCGCGGCGAGGCCGCGGGCGAGGTAGGACTGCTCCAGGCCGCGGGTGTCCTTGTCGTTCTCGGGCCGGGCCTCCTCGTGGGTGGCCCCCTGCACCGCGTCCGCCTGCGCGCGGATCGCGGCCTCGAGGTCGGCCTCGATCCGGGCGCGCACGGCGCGCAGCACGGCTTCCTTCTCCATGGCGGCGAGCCTAACCCGCTTCGGCCCGCCCGCGTACGGCCGGGGCGCCCCCGGCGCGCGGCTCTGTTCTATCCTGCCGCCATGATGCGCTCGACGATCGCGGCCTCGCTCCTCCTGCTCCCCGCGCTCGCGGGGGCCGCACCCCTCACCATCGGCGGGCAGGTGATCGAGCCGGGCAGCGGCGGTGAGATCGTGCTGACCGCGAGTGAGTCCTTCTCGGCGGCCGAGGTCCCCATGCCGGTGGCCTACGTCCGGGGCGCCCGGCCCGGGCCGACCCTCTGCCTGGTCGCCGGGATCCACGGGGACGAGCTCAACGGGGTGGCCATCGTCCGGGAGGCGCTCGCGGCGCAGCGGCCGGAGGACCTGCGGGGCACGCTGATCGGGGTCCCCATCGTGAACCTCTTCGGCTTCTGGGGTCAGACCCGCTACTCGGAGAGCCCGGCGCACCCTAGGGCGCCATCTCCACGACCTCGTAGTCGGTGCCCGAGGGCGGCGGGCTCTCCGAGTAGCGGGTCCGGCCCTCCGCGTCCTTCCACCGGTAGACGGTGCCGCCGAGCGCCTTCTCCCCCGGGGGAGGCCGCAGCTCGTCGGCCCGCTGCGTCTGCTCGATCAGCTCCGACCAGTTCAGCCGGGAGGAGACGAGGTTGCCGGCCAGCATGAGCCCCAGGGCGAGGAGGAGGGCCAGCGCCATCCCGAGCAGCGAGTAGACGAGGTTGAGCAGCAGCGCCCTCGCGTAGCTCGAGAGCCCCAGCATCCGCCAGAAGACGAGGGCGGTGAGGGCGAAGCCGGCCAGGTTGATGCCGATCCCGGCCGGGCCACCCAGGCTCGCCAGCGCCTGCCGGTCGCCGCTCGCCAGGGAGGCGCCCATGACGAGGAAGAGCAGGCCGCCGACCACCACCAGCTGGACCACGGCGGCGACGAAGAGGGTCCACATGGCGCCGGTCAGGCCCGGCGACTCGACCCGGACGATCTTGCAGGCCAGGACGAGCAGCCCGGCGCCGATGGCGAGGGCGACGACGAGGACCGGGAGCGCGATCAGGAGCGAGAGGATGAGCGCCATGCCGGGCCCATTCTCGCACGAGCGCCGCCGGGAGATCCGCAGGGCCGGCCACGACCCGCGGGGCGCCCGGCCTCAGTCCCCGGGCAGGTGGTAGGGCTGCTCGATGTCGGCGGGGGTGCAATCCGCGGGCGCGGTGACCGGGTTGCAGCGGCCGACACCACCGCCGGGGAGCTCGACGACGTAGTCGACGCCTTCCACCGGCGCCGGGTGGTCGGTGCTGATGCAGTGGGCGCCGGAGGCGAGGGCGGCGTCCCGGCGGGTGGTGTCCCCGGCGGGCGCCTCGACCCCCGGGGTGTCGGCCCGGGTCCGGATGAGGAAGCCGGCCTCGGCGGCGGCCGGGATGGCGGCCGGATCGCCCAGCGGATCGTCCATCAGCACGAAGCCGCCGTAGGGGAACCCCGCGCCGCCGCTGGCGAAGAGCAGGCGGCCGTCGAGATCCTGCCCGCCGTGGGTGTAGGCCTCCCGGTGCTCGTCCCCGTCGAGGAGGACGAAGAGGACCTTCTGGCGCACCTCACCGAGGGTGGGCCAGCCCCGAGCGCCGATCGCCTCGGCGAGGCTCGCGGCCGATCCCTGCACGTCCGCCGGGGCGAGGATCCGGTCGCGAGGCCAGACCGAGAGGATCTCCTCCTCGAGCTGCTGGAAGTAGTCCTCGACGGTCGCGGCGTCGAAGAGATCCTTGGGCTCGAGCAGCACCACCAGCGTGACGTGGAGCGGGTTCACGTCGGACCAGGCCTTCAGCTCGGAGAGGCAGTCGGTGAAGCGCCGGCAGGTGGTCTCCTCGTCGAAGGTGTAGATGTGGAAGACCTCGAAGGGGTCGGCCGGATCGATCCGGTTCACGTCCAGCTCGAACTGCCGCACCCCGTACTGGGCGAGCTGGGTGGTCAGGGGGGCGTGGGAGTAGGCCAGCTCCGGGAGGGTCACCCCCTCGGGGGCCAGGTGGTAGCTGTTGTGGGTGCCCAGCAGCTGGACCTGGTCGAGGCGCAGCTCGCCGTCTCGCGGGAACTGGGGGACCTTCCCCCCGCAGGCCACCGCGAGGCCGGCGAGCAGCAGGAGGAGCCCGCGCCCGGGGTGCTCCGGTCGTCGGGTGGGGTGGGCTCCGGGGTGATGGGTCATCGCTCAGGGCTCGCGGCGCATGACGATGCGGTGGACCCCGGTGCTGGGGTTCTCCTCCTGCCAGACGCCGAGGTAGTGGGTGCCGTCGTGCATCAGCGCCGGGTGGAGCGCCCGGCGTCCGGTCTCCGAGGTGACGTAGACCGGCTCCCAGCCGGCGCCGTCGAAGCGGGTCGCCCGGGCCGTCTCGCTGGTGACGAGGAAGCGGGAGCCGGTGAAGACCACCGCCGCCGTGCTGCCCTCGGTGGCCATCACCACGTCCCCGCCGAAGCCGCTGCCCAGGGAGGTCTCGGACCAGCCGCCGGCGGCCTCGGCGTTGCCGAAGTACTCGAGGTCGCAGCGGTAGACGAGCACGTCACCCGCGCCGAGGCGGCGCCCGGCCAGGTCGCTGCAGATGAGGCGGAAACCCACGTGGAGGGTCTGCTGCGCCTGCCAGCCGCCCGCGGACCAGTCGCGGAGGTAGACCCCGCCGTCGCCGGAGGTGGACCCGGTCGTGAAGACGAGGCGGTAGCCCGAGGCGTCGCCCAGCGTGAGGACCTCCTGCACGTCGACGTCCTGCTCCTCGGCCAGCACCGGAGCGCTCCAGGACCAGGTCCCCCCGAGGGCGTCGTAGGTCGCCAGGGTGGAGAGGATGCTGTCGTAGGAGCCGCCGATCCGCTGGGTCCAGGCGACGAGGTAGCCGCTGCCGTCGGAGGACGCGGCCGGATGCACGTCCACGGAGGCGGTGGCCTGGCTGATCTTGGTCGAGGGCAGCCAGGCGCCGCCCTGGTAGATCGACGCCCAGACCGAGTCGATGTTCGCCCAGACCAGCAGGTAGCCGGTGTCGTTCCCGGCGAGGCGGGGCCGGGTGCTCCAGTTGCCGAAGCCCGGCTGGACGACCGCGCCGAGGCTGACGCCGTCGAAGCCCCGGGCGCCCACCTTGTAGGTGGAGTCGTTTCCGCCCTGCCAGGCGATCATGAAGCGCGTGCCGTCGGAGGTCACGTCGGGGGACGTGGCGTCCTGGGCCACGAGCATCGGCACCGACCAGGCGGCGCCGTCCCAGTAGGAGGCCATCACGGACGCGGCGCCGTGCGCCACCTGCTCCCAGACCGCCAGGAGGCGGCCCTGATCGTCGGCGGCCATCCGGGCCAGGCCGGCGGAGCCCGGGTGGGGCGCGGCGAGGCGCTCGCTCGTGGCCGAGAGGGTGCTCCCGTCGAAGTCCCGGAAGCGCACCTGGTGGACGGTGCCCACGAGCTGATCCCAGGCCACGCCGTAGAGGCCGGCCCCCGCGGCGGCCACCGGGTTGCGGGCCGTGGCCGCTTCACCCTCCAGCGGGGCCTCGGCGCTCCAGGTCGCGCCGTTCCAGACCGTGTAGCCCAGCTCGTGGCGCTTGTTGAGCGAGTCGCGGAAGTCGATGGCGAGGAAGTAGCCGCTGCCATCCGAGGCCGCCGCCCCGCCCTCGGCCGGGAGCCCCCGGTTGGCCACCAGGGTCTGGGCGCCCCAGGCGCTGCCGTCGTGCCTCCGGACGTAGGCGCCCTGCACCGGGTTCGCGTAGGCCCCGAAGGCGACGAGGTAGCCGGTGCCGTCGCTGGCCAGGTCGAGGAGCTTGGCGCCGGTGCCGGAGGTGTTCATCTGCAGCGGCGCGGGGTAGGTGGCGCCGTCTCCCAGCGCCGCCCACAGGTTGTTCCCCTCCTGCCAGGCCACCAGGTAGGTGGCGCCGTTGCTCTCTGCCAGCGCGCCGCCCGAGTAGGCCGTCGTGGTGTCGAGGCGCACCTCGCTCGCCCAGATCCCGGTGGCCGCCGGCCGGTGGGCGGCGAAGACCTCGCCGTCCGTGGTGCTCCAGGCGGCCAGGTAGCCGGCCGCGCCGCCGGTGATCGAGGGAAGGAGGGCGTCCACCACCGCGGTCTGCACCGTCACGGGCGTGGCCCAGGTGCTGCCGTCGTGGAGCGCGACCTTGATCTGGTAGAAGGTGTTCCGGGTCTCGTAGGCGAGGGCGTAGCCGACGCCATCGGTCGCCAGATCGAGCTTCGCCGTCGAGTAGCGCGAGTAGGCGGAGGCCTCGAGGGTGGTCTCGGGCAGCCAGGCCCCGGCGACCCACTCGCTGACCAGGACGTCGGCGTAGTCGTTCTTCCAGGCGACCATGAAGGTGCTGCCGTTGCTCGCGAGCGCGATCGGCGGGTCGTAGCCGCAGCGGGCCTCGGAGGTGAGGGTGGCGTCGGCGCTCCAGCTGTCCGTCGTCACGTCGTAGGTGGCGTAGCTCAGGTGGCACCCCACGCCGTCGTAGGCGAGCCAGACCAGCATCCCGTTGCCGGCGCTGTCGTAGGCGAGGCCGCCGGTGGTCGCGGTGGCCGAGCGGTCGTCTCCGAGCTGCACCTGGGGGTAGGTGGTCTCGAAGTCGATGAGGTGGGGCGCCGCCATCGGGTTGCCCACGAGATCCAGGATGCCGGTGGTGAGGGTGATGGCGAAGACGCTCGCGCCGGCCAGCGGCGCCGAGGGCGTGAAGGTCGCGGTGCGGCTCGGGGCGTCGTAGGCGACCGAGCCCACCACCGGGACCCCTCCGGCGTCGTGGAGGAGGAAGGTGCTGGGGGTGACGGTGGCCGGCTGCACGTCCTCGTCGAAGGTCACCGAGAGGATCGCGTTGACGAAGACCCGGGTGCCGCCGTCGTCGGGATCGGCGGCGATCACCACCGGCCCCACCTGGTCGACGCGGTAGACCTCGCTGCGCGGGGTCTCGGCGTTGCCCGCCAGGTCGGTGGAGAAGAAGCGAAGGGTGGCGTCGGCGGCGACCGCCACCGGGCCCGCGTAGAGGGTCGACGAGGTCGTCGGCGGCGTGCCGTCGAGGGTGTAGTAGGTCGCCGCGCAGCCCGTGCCCCCGCCGTCGTCGCAGGAGAGGCCGACGCTCTGGGCGCTGCCGTAGGTGCCGCCCCCCGGGCTGGCCGTCGTGACCGGCGCGGCGAGGTCGAGGAGGTAGTCCCGGGTGACCGTCGCCTCCGAGCGGCCGACGGCGTCCACCGAGAAGAACTTCAGGGTCGTGCTCGCGGAGAGCGGGATCGGCCCGAGGTAGATCGAGGAGGAGGTCGAGGGCTCGCCGCCGTCCACGGTGTAGTAGGTGGTGACGCAGCCGCTGCCGGCGCCGTCGCTGCAGGCGAGCTGCACGCTCAAGGTCGTGTTGTAGGTGCCCGAGCCCGGCGTGGCGGTGGTGGCCGGGGGGAGCAGGTCGATGAGGTAGGCGGCCGAGCGGGGATCCTCGAGGTTGCCCACGGCGTCCACCGAGCGGAAGCGCAGCTCGCCGGTCGCGCTCAGGGTGATCGGGGCGGTGGCGACCGGCGAGGCGGTCGTCGGCAGGCTGCCGTCGAGGGTGTAGTGGGTCGCGGCGCAGCCGCTGCCGGGGCCGTCGTCGCAGGCGAGGGTGATCGACTGGCTGCCGTCGTAGGCGCCCGGCGCGACGTCGGGCGTGGTCGTGGGGGCGAGGCGGTCGAGGGTGTAGAGCTCCTGCCGGGGCGCGTCGACGTTGCCGGCCCGATCGACGGCGGCGAAGCGCAGGGTGGTCGTCGCGCCGAGGGTCAGGGGCAGGACGTAGAGGGGCGAGGCGGTGGTCGGCGCGCTGCCGTCGAGGGTGTAGTGGATGGCCGAGCAGCCCGAGCCGGCGCCGTCGTCACAGGCGAGGGCCACGGTGGGGCCGTCCCGGAAGAAGCCGCCGGGAGGCGTCGCCCCGCTGGTGGGCGCCGCGGTGTCGATGACGTAGCTCTGGGTCTGGACGGGCTCGGTGTTGCCGGCGGCGTCCACCCCGAAGTAGCGCAGGGTGGTGTCGGCGGTGATGTCGAGGGGCGCCGAGTAGACCGGGGAGGCGAGGGTGGGGGTGCTGCCGTCGAGGGTGAGGTGGATCGCCTGGCAGCCGGAGCCGGCGCCGTCGTCGCAGGAGAGGGCGACCTGGACCGCCGCGGCGTGGATGCCGCCGGGGATGCTGGCGGTGGTCGCCGGGCCGTCGCGATCGACGAGGTAGTCGGCCGAGCCGGGCGCCTCCGCATGACCGGCGCGGTCGACGCTGAAGAAGCGGACGGTGGCGCTGGTGGCGAGCGGCACCGCGGTGGCGTAGATGGGCGAGCCGAGATCCGGCGCGCTGCCGTCGAGGGTGAAGTGGGTGGCGGCGCAGCCCGCGCCGGCGTCGGCGCAGGTGAAGGTGAGCCAGACGGTCCCCGCGTAGGTCCCGGCGGGCGGCTGGAGCCCGGTCACCGGCGGGTCGAGGTCGACGAGGTAGGTCTCGCTCCGCTCCGGCTCGCGGTTGCCGGCGGCGTCCAGGGAGAAGAAGCGCAGGGTGGCGCTGGCGTCCAGGGTGAGGGGGGCGGTGTAGAGGGGGGAGCCCTCGTCCGGTGCGCTGCCGTCGAGGGTGTAGTGGGTGGCGGTGCAGCCGGTGCCCGCTCCGTCGTCGCAGGTGAGGGTCACCGTCTGCGCGGTGGCGTAGGTGCCCGAGGGGGGGCTCGCGAGGGTCGAGGGCGCCCGGGTGTCGACGGTGTAGGCGAAGGTCTGGGGGGCGCTCTGGTTCCCGGCCCGGTCCACCGCCAGCGCGGTCACGAGGGTGTCCGCGTCCAGGAGGAGGGGCTCGAGGTGGAGGGGCGAGGCGAGGGTGGGGGCGCTGCCGTCGAGGGTGTAGTGGATCGCCTCGCAGCCGGTGCCGGCGCCGTCGTCGCAGCGCAGCAGGACCAGGAGGGAGGTCGCGTAGGTGCCGGGGGCGGGGAGGGCCGTGAGGGTGGGGGCCTCGGTGTCGAGGGGCGGAACCTCGTCGAAGGCATAGTGCTCGCTGCGGGGGTGCTCGGCGTTGCCGGCCGCGTCCACCGAGAAGAAGCGCAGGGTGGTGGTCTGCGTGAGCTGGAGGGGCCCGCCCCACGCCTCGGAGGCCTCGGTCGGCGCGCTGCCGTCCAGCGTGTACCAGGTGCCGGCGCAGGTCCCGCCCTCGTCGGTGCAGGCGAGGTCCACGCTGAAGGGGGCGTCGAAGGCGCCGCCGGCGGGGGTCGCCACCGTGACCGGCGGGACGAGGTCGGGCGTGTCGGTGGGCGCCGGCTCGGGGCAGCCGCTGAGGAGAGTGGCGAGCAGGGCGAACGCGATGAGCGAGCGGGTCACGAGAGGTCCTCCGGCACGGGATCGTCCCCACGCGAACGCGAGGGACAGGAGCGACACGCTAGCAGGCCCTCTGCAGACCGAGAACGCGCGGTGCGGGCGGCTGCCCTGCCTACGCTGGCTCCTCTTCGGGGCCCCGGGGTTTCGCCGAGGGCCTGGCGGAGCTAGCCGGGCTCGGAGCGGGGCGGCGCCGAGGCCTGGCGGATGAACTGCTCGAAGACGACCAGCTCGAGCGAGGTCTTCTGCCCCACGTCGGTGATCACGCGCTTCACGCGGATCCAGTCCATGCCACCCTTGCCGGCGCCGATCCGCGGAAGGAGCACGCGCTGCACCCCGTCCTCGGAGGCGCGGGTGACGAGCGCGCGCAGCGCCCGCTCGAAGATCGAGACCCTGGGCTTGGTGCTGCCGCGCTGCACGCCGAGCGCGTAGACGAAGAGATCTCCGTCGCGCCAGGTGAAGACGTCTCCGAGCTGCATCTTGCCGGTGGCGCAGTGGGCGGCGAACGCGTCACCGAGGGCAGGCCAGCGCTTCTGGAACGCGGACGCGATGCCGGTCGTCATCGCGCCGTCGCAGTCGGCGCCGAAGGCGATCCCGCGCGGCCCCTCCGGCGCGCCTTCGCCGGTGGCCTCATCGAAGATGTCCCCCTTGATGAACGAGCACGCCATGGGCGCGACCCTACGCGAAGGCACGCTGATCCGCGAGCGTGTCGACGGTTCGAGCTTCGCCGAGAGCCTGAAGGCGACCACGAACCGAGTGGGGCCCGCCCGCCAGGGCACCGCTCGATCCCGTCGGGTCTCGGGGTGCGGGAACCCTTCCTTCTCTTCGCTCGAAACTCCACCGATACTGGCGCGGATGGGCGGAAACGGTGCGGAGCGGAGGCTTGCCGCGATCCTCTTCACGGACATGAAGGGGTACTCCCGGCAGATGGACGAGGACGAGGCGGGGACCCTCGCCCGCCTCCAGCATCACAACGCCATCCTCCGCGAGTGTCTCGAGGGCGGCGGGGGCCGGGTGATCAAGACGGTGGGTGACGCCTTCATGGCCGAGTTCCGCAGCGCCGTCTCGGCGGTCGAGGCCGCCCTCGAGGTGCAGCGGCGGCTGGCGGCCCACAACGCCGGCGTGAGTGAGGCGGAGGCCATCCTCGTGCGCATCGGCGTCCACGTGGGGGACGTGGTCGAGCAGGAGGGCGACCTCTTCGGGGAGGCGGTCAACGTGGCCGCCCGGCTCGAGCCGCAGGCCCTCGTCGGGGGCGTCTGTGTCTCGGAGCCCGTCTTCCGCCAGGTTCGCCGGCGCGTCCACGCGGCGTCGGTCTCCCTCGGCAAGGTGGCGCTCAAGAATATCTCCGAACCGCTCGAGCTCCATTGCCTCTCGCCGGCCGACACCCTGCTGGATCCCCCGTCGCTCGAGCCGGTGCCGGGTCCACCCCGCCGACGCGTGCTGCTCCCCCTGGTGGGCGGGCTCGCCCTCTCCCTCCTCGCGCTCGGTTGGTGGCGCCTCCCCTCCGCGCAGGAGGCGGCACCCCCCACGAAGGAGGAGGCGGAGGCGGTGCTGCGCCTCGCGACCACCACGCCGCCCACCGGCTTCAACGTCAACTCGGTCAGCCACCGCCTCGACGTGGTCGCCGGCCTGGGGATGGTCACCGACCCGCTGGTGACCTCCGAGAGCAGCCCCCTGCGCGGCGTGATCGAGCGCATCGAGTCGAGCGAGGATGGGCTGGAGGCCTGGCTCCACCTGCGCCCGGGGCCGGTCTTCCATCCCCACCCCTGCCTCCCCGGCGGAGGGGCCCGGCCCGCGGTCCCGGCCGATCTCGCCTGGTCCCTGCAGTTCGCGGTGCGGGATCCGATGATGGCCCTCCCCATCGTGGGGGCGGAGGACTTCCTGGCCGGGCGCTCCGAGCGCCTCGAGGGGGTCGAGGTCTCCGAGGCCGGCGGCCCGGTGCACGTCCGCCTGAGCCGGCCCTTTCGCGCCCTCACCGAGGCCATCAGCCGGACCGTCCTGATCCCCACCGAGCTCGAGGGCTGCGACGATCCCCAGAAGCTCGAGCACCCCGTGGGCACCGGCCCCTACCGCTTCGTCCCGGGTCCGGAGGCGGGCCGCTTCTCCCTGGTGCGCTGGGAGCGCTACTGGCAACCGCTCCCCCCTCCCCGGAGCGGGCGGCGCCCGGAGCGGATCGAGGTCCTCCGGATCGCCGATCCGATCGAGGCGGTCGGCCGGGTCGCCCTCGGTGAGGTGGATCTCTTCTGGATCTCCTCGGGGGACGTCGCCGCTCTCCTGGCGGACCCGGCGGCCGACCTGCCCGCGCTGCGTCCCGAGCTGCAACAGCCCGGGCTGAGGGTCTTCCTCGACGGCCGCTCGGAGTTCTGGACCCTCGGGACGTTGATCCCCATGGCGGGGCGCACCGGTGGGCCGCTCGAGGACGCCCGGCTGCGGCGAGCCGTGGCCAACGCCATCGACCGGGAGGCCCTCGCCGCGAAGGTGCCCGGACTGGGACAGCCCACGGGTCGAATCCTCTCCTCCAACGAGGCGGGCTACCACACTGACATCCAGCCTCAGCGACGGGACCCGCAGCTGGTGGCGCGGCTCCTGGAGGAGGCCGGACACCCCGGCTGGGAGGGGCTGCCCGAGCTCCTCCTGGGCGATCGGGGTGGCCCGACCCGGGGTCTCTCGATCGTGCGCGACCAGCTGGCCGAGGTAGGTATCCGGGCCCGCGTCGTGGACGTGAGCCGCGTCGCCTGGGACGAACTCCACCGCCAGGGGCTCGTGGATCTGGTCTCGGGCGTGTGGTCGGAGCAGCTCCTGGAGGGCGAACCCCTCTGGGTCATGAACTCGCTGACCACGGGCGTGGGCGGCCAGACCTTCCTCTCGCCCCGCTTGAGGGAGATGGGCCAGCACCTACACACCCTGGCGGAGCGGGAGGAGCGCCTGCGCTACTACCCGGAGCTCGAGCAGGCCATCCTCGACGAGGCGCTCATCATTCCCATCGCGTGGCCCCATCGCTTCTCGGTAGGCCAGCGCCTCGTCGTCGGGCCCAGGGTCGCCGGCGTCGGCAACCCGGTCAGCCGGCGGGTCGAGCTCGGACGGCGGGTCTTCGGGATGTCCCTCCTGGGCCTGGGGGTCGCCGAGCCGGACGCGGAGGCCCCGCAGGCCAACCGCTAGCGCGACCCGACCACCCTTCCCCCGGCGGGCAAGCGATTCTCTCGCGTCAGGCCTTCGGCTTGGCCTGGCGCAGGAGCACCAGGAGCATTCTGACAGTCACCTCGCTGACCCACACCGGCGACTCACCCCGATCCGCAAACTCGACTTCCCACGCTGGAGGACCGAGAGCGCCCACTACTGGATAGGCGCCCACCCTCCAGACACAAGTTGGCGGATCAAAATAAAATTTCAATACACCATCATTCTCGCCCGCCACAGTGGCCACCACTTGGGCCTCTATCTGAACATCCCGTCACACCTCGAACAGCGGACATAGACACCCTGACGCAGGCCAGACAGAGAGGCACAGCAAAAGCCATCGGTGTTCGGTTAAGGAGAAAACGTAGCAATCCCGGAGGGATCGACGAGGGC